>JBAVTM010000322.1:0-4316 GCA_049696195.1 Desulfuromonadaceae bacterium
CGTCGTAGCGGTCGAAACGGTCAAGCGCCTTCCCCTGACGCCAGATCGGCAGGCGCTGCCAAAATCCCCAGGCCATCCAGCCGAAGGCGGCAAAGGCCAGAAGATACATCGGGATCACGACCCCGTGGCCGATGTTCCAGTAAATTATTCGGGTAGCTTCCATACATGACCTCGGAGACTTTCAGGGCTGAAATACAAAATAAATGCAGCTCATTTAATAGACATAGAAGCCGCGTCCCGATTTGCGCCCCATATATCCGGCGTTCACCATCTTGACGAGCAGCGGGCAGGGACGGTATTTGGGATCCTTGAAACCGTCATAGAGGACGTTGGCAATCGCCAGCACCGTATCGAGGCCGATGAAATCGGCCAGGGTCAGCGGTCCCATCGGCTGGTTGGTGCCGAGTTTCATTCCCTTGTCGATATCCTCTGCAGTGGCGATCCCTTCATACAGGGCAAAAATCGCCTCATTGATCATCGGAATCAGAACGCGGTTGACGATAAATCCGGGATAATCCTGTGAAACCGCCATCTCTTTTTCAAGTTTCCCCACCAGTTCCGAAATCAGCCTGAAGGTGGCATCGCTGGTGGCATGACCGCGAATGATCTCGACCAGTTTCATGACCGGTACCGGATTCATAAAATGCATCCCTATCACCTTGTCCGGCCGTTTGGTCACCGATGCGATCTTGGTGATCGGGATGGAGGAGGTGTTGGAGGCGAGAATGGCGCTGGGCTGCACGATGTCGTCCAGTTTGCGGAAGATATCCAGCTTGAGCGGTTCGTGCTCGGTGACCGCTTCCACGGCAAATTCCACATGTGCCAGGTCGGTCATGTTCTTCGTGGTCATGATCCGCCCCACGGTTTCGCCGACCAGTGCCTCCGGAATGACCCCCTTCTTGGCCTGCCGCTCCAGATTCTGCCTGATGGTTGTGACCGCTTTTTCCAGTTGCGCTTCGGCGATGTCGTAGAGAACCACCTGATAGCCATACTGGGCAAAGACGTGGGCGATGCCGTTGCCCATTTGTCCTGCGCCGAGAACTCCGATGTTTTTAATCATCCCTTCCCCCCTTAAACTCTCTCGAAGATAACCGCAACCGCTTCGCCGCCGCCGATGCAGAGGGTGGCCAGGCCGTAGCGCAGGTTGCGTTTGTGCAGTTCCCGGACGACCGTCAAAGCCAGGCGCGCGCCGCTGGCGCCGATCGGATGGCCGATGGCGCAGGCGCCGCCGTTGACGTTGACCTTTTCCTCCGGTAGCTTTAGCCCCTTGATCGCCAGGAGTGTCACCAGGGCAAACGCCTCGTTAATCTCGAACAGATCGATGTCATTCAGGGAAAGGCCCGCCTTGGCACAGACTTTTTCAATGGCGCCGATGGGCGCATCAGGAAAATTGTCCGGGTGGCGGCTCTCTGTGGCATAGGCGACAATACGTGCCTTCGGGGCAAGGTTGAACTTCGTCAGCGCCTGCTTGCCGGCAAGGAGCAGCAGTGCGGAACCGTCGCTGATGCTGGATGCGTTGGCGGCGGTGATGGTGCCGTCCTTTTTAAAAACCGCTTTCAGGGTTGTAATCTTGTCGAAATTGACCTTGAACGGCTCTTCGTCTTCGGTGACAACGGTCTCCACGCCCCGCTGGCTCTTGACCACCGGCACAATTTCGTCCTTGAATACCCCCGCCGTGATGGCCGCCTGCGACAGCTTGAAGGAACGGATGGCAAAGGCATCCTGCTCCTCACGGCCAACGCCGTTCTCCGCAGCGCTCTTCTCACCGATATCACCCATATGGACGCCGGTATACGGGTCGGACAGTCCGTCATGGATCATCAGGTCGATAACTTCACTGTTGCCCATGCGGAAACCGGTGCGGGCTTTTTTGAGGATGTAGGGGGCGAGAGACATGTTTTCCATGCCGCCTGCCAGCACGACATCGGCATTGCCGAGTTTAATGGAGTCGCTCCCCAGCATGATCGCCTTGAGGCCGCTGCCGCAGACCTTGTTGATCGTCAGGGCGGGGACGGCATCCGGCAGACCGGCCGCCCGCATCGCCTGGCGTGCCGGAGCCTGTCCGCAGCCGCCGGAGAGCACCTGTCCGAGGATCACTTCACCCACCGCGGCGGCCGGCAATGCATTCCGGCTCAGCAGCCCTTTTATAACGGTTGCGGCCAATTGCGGTGCGGACACATCCGACAATACTCCGCCAAAAGAGCCGAACGGCGTCCTCATGCCATCGACGACATACACATCTTCACTCATATTCATGCCTCCGAATCTGTTTGATGATTCAAATATACATTCCGTCTACGTTCATGTCAACTAAATTTATAACGTGATTATATGCGATCCATTATTCTCAACCAGACAGCTGCCGAATGGCGGAGAAGGGAAAACTCAGGATTGCAAATCAGCTCGCGTACTGTACCGATTGACGCCAGACCCGTCTGAATTCCATTACGGGAAGCTGTTATAAAAATATAATACGGTCGTCGATAGCGGTTATCTTCTCGCCGCCGTCGTTCGATACTGCAAACGTATTCTCGATGCCGATGACCCCTTTGTCGGGAAAGACGAACTTGGGCTCGATCGCAATCGTCTGCCCGGCCTGCAACGGCACCTTGAACCCTTGTGCCAGCACCGGAAATTCATCGAGTTCCAGACCGACGCCATGTCCGACAAAGCGGGCCTGTTCGCCCGGCATTCCCATGAAATGGGCGCCAAGCCCCCCTCTTTCGGCGATTTCGACCGCCTGCAGGAACAGAGCTTCACAGATGGCGCCCGGCTTCAGCTCCTTTTGCAGATAGGCCTGAATTTCAAGCGACAGGTCAAATGCCCGCTGCAGCTCCGGATCAAGCGTCCCGATCACAAAAATACGGGTCATATCGGTGATATAACCGTTGAACACGCCGGTATAGTCGAGGAAAACAGGTTCATTGCGGCCGATAACCTGCAGTGACGCTCCCTGCGGCGAAGCATTTGACAATCCGCGCCCGGTAACCGCACCATCGAAGAAGCCGTACGAAGCGGCTCCTGCCGAAAGAGCCAACCCTCCATACAATTCCTGGTTGAATGCCCGCATTCGAACGTACCCTTCATTACCGGAAAGGCGAAGCCGCCGCTCAAATTCCGCGGCCAGATCAAGTTCACGCATTCCTGCCACCAGGAATTGCGGCACTTGCGCAAAGACGGAGCAGAGGCTGGCGCCGGATTTACGGAGTTGATTGAGTTCATACGCCGACTTGACCGAACGGACTTCACGATTTATCGCGGAGATATCGACAAATTCGCGCCCCGGCAGCAGCTTGCTGTAGTAATTAAGCTGCTGCACCGGCGCGACATCGAAGGTAAAACCTATCTTCTGCACCTGTTCACCGAACAGGGCTGGAAATTCCTTGCTTGAGGGGAATGGCCTGATATCGGTCAATACGCTCTCGATCCTGGCGCGGGAGAGGCTTTTGCGTACCATCAGAACCGGTTCGCCAAACGCCGGAATCCAGAGGGTCGAGTTCTGGCGAGTCCCGGAAAAGTAAAACACATCAATCGGAAAAATAAACAGTGCGCCGTCAATCCCCTTGGCCTGAAGCTGCGCCTGCGTCGTGGCCACTCTCTGTATTGCCTCTGTGTGTGTCAGCATGATCATATCTCCGTATTCAGTTAATTATGGCCAGTTATTAAAATAGGCAATTTCTGACAACTCCTTGCGCGGACGCGGCTTCGGCTCCTGATCGGGATAGCCGAGCGGAGTGACACCCACAACCCGCATGTTTTCCGGAATATTCAGCTTTTTTTTCAGTTCCGCTTCGTCAAAAAGCCCCATCCAGCAAGTACCAAGTCCGTGAGCATGTGCTGCCAGACAGAGGTGTTCAAAGGCAATGGCAACATCCGCCACAAAATAATCAATACCGTGGCTCTCATCCGATTCATCCGGATTGCCGCAGACAACAATCGCTGCCGGAGCTTGGGCAAACGCCTTCTTACCAGGATTGTCATCGGCAAAGACTGAAAGGAGAGCCTCTCTCTTTGCCGCATCGGTCAGCACCAGAAAACGCCAGCATTGCATATTCTTCCACGATGGCGCCAAGCGGGCCGCATCAAGAACCTGCTCGATTTTTTCCCGCTCCACCGGCGTGTCCTTGTACTTTCTGATGCTGCGCCGATCGCGAAATACTTGAAAGATATCCATTGTCATTTCTCCAAAACAGCTAATCGTATATTCAGTGAATTATTTTGGCCGGAGGTTCATCACCTCCGGCCTTTGAAAGGAGCACAAATGGCAGTATGTGCCCGTCCAACACCTGATACAATCAAACGTGCCTACATATTTC
>JBAVTM010000323.1:0-7801 GCA_049696195.1 Desulfuromonadaceae bacterium
GGTCGCGCTACACCGGGCAGCGTCGGGCGGAATCACTGCAACGGGAAGAGGCCGGCCTCCCCTTTGCCGGATTCCTGCTGAACGGCTGGTATCTGGACGATCTCTACCGCCTGATCTTCATCCGTCCCTTTGTCTGGTTCAGTCGCTTTTTATGGAAAGGGATCGACGAAGGTGCTATCGACGGCACTTTGGACGGTATGGCGCGTTTCATGCTGCGGGTGGGGGAACTGCCGTCCGGGTGGAGCAGCGGACGGGTGGTGACGTCGCTGGTCGCCCTGGCGGGCGGCGCAGCGGTCGTCTTGGGATATGTAGCGTGGGTGATGCGGTGAATGACGAACAGGCGAAAAACCACCGTTTTTCGCCTGTTCGTTCACGTTATTTCCGTCCTGCTAATGCACGCACTTGCTCTGGATGATTACAATTTCTCTCCAAGTACGGTATTGTCAATCAGTCTGGTTTGTCCAATTTTCACCGCCAGCGCCAGCAGGGTGCCGACATCGGCAACGTCCAGTTCCTGCAGCGTCGCGCCATCTCGAAACTCAACGTAGTCAACGACGGCGGCAGCTTCCTGTTCGATAACGGCACGCGTTTCCTCCGCCAGAACGGCGACTGATCGCTCTCCGGCGGCAAACAGCTCGCGGGCCCGCTTGACGGCACGGGAGAGGCAGAGTGCACTCTGCCGTTCAGCCAGCGACAGGTAGGCATTGCGCGAACTCATCGCCAGGCCGTCCGCTTCGCGCACTATCGGCATCCCCACGATCTCGACCGGCATATTCAGGTCAGCAGTCATACGGCGGATAACCGCCAGCTGCTGAAAATCCTTGCGGCCGAAGAGCGCCACGTCGGGACGGACGATATTGAACAGCTTGGTGACAACCGTCGCCACGCCGTCGAAATGTCCCGGACGACTGGCGCCGCAGAGCGGCAGGGAAATATCCCGCACGGTGACTCCGGTCTGGAAGCCGTCCGGATACATCTCGGCAGCGGTCGGGATGAAGACGATGTCAACACCGCACGCGTCTGCGATCTGGCAGTCCCGGTCCATGTTTCGCGGATAACTGTCCAGGTCTTCGTTTTGCCCGAACTGAATCGGGTTGACAAAAATTGAAAGGACCAGCACGTCTCCCCGTTTTCGTCCTTCCCGCAGCAGGGAGGCATGCCCCTCGTGCAGATACCCCATTGTCGGGACAAAGGCGATGCGGCGACCTTCCCGTTCCGGTGCGATTGCAAGCGCCTGCATATGTACAATACTGTTGATTATCTTCATATGATCCTCTAGGCGAAGGAATGTTCTTCTGTCGGAAACTCGCCGTTCCGGACTTCGGCAACGTACTGCGCGACCGCGGCGGAGATGATCGGCGCCAGATCGGCATAGCGCTTGACGAACTTGGGAGAATATTTTTCACATAGTCCGAGAATGTCGTGGATTACCAGTACCTGACCGTCACAGGAGGGGCCGGCCCCGATGCCGATGGTCGGGATAGTCAGTTCGGCGCTGATCTCAGCCGCCAGCGACGCCGGTATCCCCTCCAGCGTGACTGCAAAGGCACCTGCGTGCTGTACGGCCAAGGCATCATCCATGATCCGTGTCGCCTGGTCGTTTCTCCCCTGAACCTTGAAGCCTCCCATGCGGTGAACCGACTGCGGCGTCAAACCGATGTGGCCCATGACCGGAATATCAATCGACGACACAGCCCGGATAACGTGGGCCATGTTGCTTCCCCCCTCTATTTTGACCGCCTGAGCGCCCCCTTCCTTGATCATCCTGCCGCAATTCCGGCAGGCATCCTCTATACCGGTCTGGTAGGACATGAAGGGCATGTCGGCAACCACGAGGGCCTTGGGATCGGCACGCACTACCGCCCGGGTGTGATACAGCATCTCTTCCATGGTAACCGGCAGGGTCGTATCATGACCGGCAAACACGACTCCGGCCGAATCACCCACCAGGATAACATCCACCCCCCCGCCATCAACGAGACGTGCGAACGGAAAGTCATACGCCGTCAGCACCGTGATGCGCTGTCCGTTCTGTTTCATCTTCAGGATGTCGGGTATCGTCGTTTTCTTTCTCATTGTCACTCCCCTAAAACAAAAAAAACGCGCCGGAAGGCGCGTCGTGAACGGTCAGATCGGCATAATGACAATACACCTCTCCGTGGGGGGCCCCTCCGTCCCGGTTCGCTTCCGAATCCGTGCGGTATGTGCTGCTACCGGCTGCCGGCATTTGATCAACTCCCGGAGTGGGTAGCCGTCATGGCAGCGTGCCAACGTATCAGACCCGAAAATTTAAATCCAGAAATTTATTTTTCACGATTGCGACAACTCAACAGGTTCAGAGCGGGCAGGTCAGGCTCTTCATCTGTTCCAGCTCCTTGACAACTTCTGCGCTCTGCGCCCTGCGCATCTCCATATTGTCGAACATTTCAGTCACCATGCCGCTTACCGACTCCACATTGAGACGGATCAACTTGCCGTCATCAACCTGACGCGATGTGGAGTTAACCATTTCATGGGTCATCTCCTTGATCGTTTCAATGGACCGGGCAATGCTCTTGGTGGCTTTGGACTGATCGGTAGATGCCGCGAATATCTGGGATGTCATGGAACTGATCTCTTCCATGGAGCGTGCAACAAGCTGGACGCTGGACACCTGTTCCTTCGTCGCCTGCTTGATTTGTTTGGTCATTTCGAGCGAGCAGGTAGAACTATCAAAGATCGCGGTGAGCGATTCCCCCGTGGTATGGCCCAATTCAACGCCGCGGTGCACAAGATCCCTGCTTGTTCTGATGTTATTGGCGGCTGTTTTCGATTCGCTCATGATCTCTTCAACGATGGAAGTTATCTCACCGGTCGAATGGCCGGTCTGGAGTGACAGGTTGCGGATTTCATCGGCCACGACACCAAAGCTCTTCCCGTATTCACCGGCCTGGGCGGCGATGATGGACGCGTTCAGCGCCAGCAGGTTGGTGCGCTTCGTGATGTCGTTGATAACGCTGACAATATTTTCAATGCGACTGCTGTTCTCCGCCAGGCGCTGAATAGCGTCAAATGAAAGTCCCACCGAGTGCTTAATTTCATCAAGGGCATTGATCGTTTCCGTAACCACGGCCCGACCCTCTTCAGCCCGCTCCTTTACCTGATGCGAAACTTCATGTGAAATAGCCGCATTCTGTTCGACATTGCCGATAGTGCTGTTGATCTCCTCCATGGCCGATGCCGACTGCCGGACTACTCCTGACAGATGATCAAGATTCCGGGTAACCTGCTCAATGGCAACCGAAATCTCGTTGACGGCAGAACTGGTTTCATCAACCGAGGCCATTACACCTTCGGAAGCGGACGCGATAATGGAAGTACCGTCGGCGACAGAATCGACCCCATCCCTCAGATTCACGACATTTTTTGAACACTGATCGCGATTCGCCAGCAGAAATTTGAACGAACTCTCCATCTCCGACGTCAGGGTGTCAATCGATGTCAACAGATTGATACGGGTGATCGCGGAAGACACCTGATCAGCAAAAAGCATGATGGTATCGACATCCGAGTCATTGAGGGCGCGGTGACTGTTTTTGTTGTCGATTCCGAAAATGCCGACAGTTTCATTTTTCAAGACAATCGGACAGAGTATAAAAGTTTTTGAACGCAGAGGCGCAAGCTTGTTGTGGGGGGGCTTCAAATGGTAGTCTTCGGGATAGCGCGAAATATCATCAACCAGATATACCCTGCGGTCAGTAAAGCACTTCGCGATGATCCCGATGCTCGAATCTATCGGTATGGCGACTTCAGCCGGCTTAAAACCCTCGGTCCCGACAGCGGCAAAGAAGCGAAGCCGTTTGCCGTCTTCAGCCATTAGAATATTGACCCGCTCGTACCCCAAAATTTCATGCAGACCCTCGGCACAGAGCAGCAACACCTCATCAAGATTGAGCGATTTCTGGATCTTGCTGCTGATCTGGTGAAAGTTTTTAATATTTCTGTCCAGCACCTTGTAGCGATTCTCGAAGAGCTCTTTCTGTTCGTTAACTTCCTGATGAAGTATGTCGAGCTCCGTTGCGCGCGCCTGCAGTTCATCACCGTTCCTGCCGATCATGTATCCAAGGACCGCAAGGACGATGGCGGTTCCGCCCCCCATATAACAGTACAGGGCGAAATGTTCGCTGTTAATTACGATGTCCCTGAAAATTTGCTCGAAGAAACCAAGACCGGCATCATAATAAAAAATCAGCCGTATCGCGATCCAGCCGACCGGGGCAGAAATGCCAAGCAGAAAACCGCCGGCTGAAAACAGAGTTGAATGCCTTTTCATGGTGCCTTCCCCAAGCCTGTGCCCGAATAAATGTAGCAGAACAGCTTTCCATCCGGAGTTTCCTGACCGAAACTACTTCTCGGAAGCACATTTCTCATCAATTGAATGACTGACCTCTTCCATAACTTTTTCAGCATCATCGCTATTATAGGCGATAATATTTTTAAGGTGCATATACGAATCAAGATCCATCTTTTCAAAGATAATCCCGATCCCGTCCTCGGCTATGCGGGTGACGATGCCGCTGATATGTAGCGCAATTTCCGGAAAGGTGCCGGTAAGGGCAATGGCAATATCGACCGCAGCCCCCTCAACAAACGGCTCGGTGGTCACCACAAACATTCCGGCCATGCTGAGATTTTCCACTGCGCCCTGTAACTGGCGACCGGCGCTCCTGATTGTCGCTCCGACATTAAATCGAACACGAGAAAACTTGCGGGTACTCAATGCGTCACCTCCCGAGGCGACTCGCTGCTGCAGGCGGAAATCAGGCTTTGCCGGCCGAACCGAGAACCGCTTCGTTCTTGTGCTTAACCAGCTTGACCAGCTCTTTGCGCGCCTCACCCAGATATTTGCGCGGATCGAATTCCTTTGGATCCTTGGCAAAATATTCCCGGATCTTGGCCGTTACCGCCAACCTCCCGTCGGAATCGATGTTGATCTTGCAGACAGCACTCGCTGCGGCCCTGCGCAACTGATCTTCGGGGATGCCGACCGCACCTTCAAGATTACCGCCATACTTGTTTATTAATTCGACATATTCCTGGACCACCGATGAAGCCCCATGAAGGACGATCGGGAAACCGGGAATACGCTTTTCGCACTCTTCCAGGATATCGAACCGGAGCGGTGGAACCGGCTGGCCGGCTTTGAATTTATAGGCTCCGTGGCTGGTCCCGATGGAGATCGCCAACGAATCGACGCCGGTCTTTTTCACAAACTCTTCAACCTCTTCCGGCTTCGTATAGGTGGAATGTTCCGCGGAAACCTCATCCTCAATGCCGGCCAGAACACCCAACTCCGCTTCAACCGTGACATCAAACTGATGGGCATACTCGACAACTTTTTTGGCAAGCGCCACATTCTCTTCGAACGGGAGGTGCGATCCGTCGATCATGACCGAGGAAAAGCCGCTGTCAACGCAGGACTTGCACAGTTCAAAGGTATCGCCGTGGTCAAGGTGCAGACAGATCGGGATGGTGGATCCGGCTTCACGCGCCATCTGGACAGCGCCCATAGCCATACAGCGGAGCATGGTTTCGTTTGCGTAACTGCGTGCGCCCTTGGAAACCTGAATAATAACAGGCGAATTGGTTTCCACACAGGCGGTCACAATCGCCTGAAGCTGTTCGAGGTTGTTGAAATTGTAGGCGGGAATAGCATATTTGCCGGCCATTGCCCGGCGAAACATCTCTTTCGTATTGGACAGGCCTAATTCTCGGTAGTGAACGTTCTGTTTTTCCATTTCGTCCCCCTCAGGTGCTTTATTATGTGGCAATCCACACGTATTAGGCATATGCGGTTGATACAAATACCATGCAACTATTGTATAATCAAGGTGTAACTCTAATAGATTCTATTGCCAGAAAGAGACGACACCCTCTATAATGCAAAATCGGGGTGGCGGCCCCGGTGTGGTTCTCTAATCGAGTTTAGTGGCACGAAAGGGAGGTTTTATGAAGCATATGATATGGTCTGTTTTTGCTCTGATCGGCTTGCTTGGAGGGTGTGCACACGTTATGAGCGAGTCGGGACTTGCTACTGTTGACCGTTCGATCTCCTATGCAGATATCAAGAGGAGCCCGGATGCGCTGGTGGGAAAGAGTGTCCTGGTCGGAGGGGTTATAGCCGAAAATCGCAGCAGCGGTGATATGATGCAGCTTGAAGTGGCACAACTTGAACTGCATTCGAATGGTGTCCCGGACGAATTTTCACACTCTGCAGGGCGCTTTCTGGTGATAAGCGGAAAGCTGCTCGATCCCGTGTTTTACCGTCCCGGCGCTTTTGTTACGGTCATCGGAGAAATCAAAGGGCAAAAGGTCCAGAAACTGGGAGGGGCGGACTATCGTTATCCGCTTATTTCCGCGAAAGAAATACGCTTGTTTCGAGAGCCGGATGAATCCATAGTCCGCCCGGCCAATCCATATCAGAATCAGTTCGGCGACGAGAAGTTTTTGCTCCGTCCGCCGGCGACGGGGTCGCTGGAAGGGGAGCCGCGCAAACCTTAGATTTCCAGCGCGCCGCCCTGCGCGGGGAGCCAAAGCGGATTAAAACGGGCAACACCCCACTCAAGGATATCGATGCAGGAACATCCGTCAAGTTCAGCCGGGGGATTCTGGCCGAGAAAACGGAGTGAGGCAAGGAGCAGCCCCTGTTCCCTGCCGGCCAGGTTGCCCAGATGATGTGAAACCAGATGGTCCCGCTTGCTCAGTTTCGAGCCGGCGGGGCCGGCCACCAGGGGCAGGTGGCAATAGTCCGGCTGCGGAAAACCGAGCAGCCGCTGCAGATATATCTGGCGGGGCGTTGAAGCAAGCAGATCCTCTCCGCGCACCACCTGATTGACGCCTGCCAGATAGTCATCGACAACAACCGCCAGTTGATAGGCAAACTCGCCGTCGCCACGCCTCAGGACAAAATCGCCGCAGACAGCAGGAAGGGTTTGGCAGAATCGTCCCTTCCGCAGGTCGGAAAAGCAGATCTCCTCCTCCGGCACCCTGACCCGCCAGGAACGAATCGCCGCATCGGCTTTCATCCCCCTCCGGCAACTGCCGGAATATGGTATGCAATCGTCCCCGGAGTGGGGGGCGGAAGCACTTCGGGCAATCTCCCTGCGTGAGCAGCCGCACGGATAGACTACACCCGCCTGCTGCAGCTGAGCAAATACCCGCTGATACTCTTCCACATTCCAGCTCTGCCGGGCAACCTCGCCATCCCAGAACAGCCCGAACGACTCCATCGTCCGCATGATGTCATCTGCCATTCCGGGCACCTGACGCTGTGAATCCAGATCGTCGAGTCGCAGCAGCCAGCGGCCTCCGGCATGCTTCGCCATAAGATAGCTCCCGACCGCCGCCACCAGCGAACCGGTATGCAGCGCGCCGGTCGGAGAGGGGGCAAACCGTCCGACAATATGTTTGTCAGTGCCGCTGTTCATGGTGAGTTATCCGACGTGAGCCGTTTCAGTTAAGGCATCAACCTTGGTTTTCTCCGCGTTCTCCGCGTCTCCGCGTGAAACAGATTTTCTGGTTCCGGCTTATCCCTCAGCCGACAAAGGAGCAGCAGTAATCGGTCACAACAGGCACCTTCATCAGAAAGACGGAGTTGGCCGGCACGTTAAACGCTTCGCCGCCAGCCACCTTCCGCCACTCCTGCTCCCCCTTCATCTGCCACCCCAGTTTCCCGGACAGAATCTCCATGATCTCGGCGGCCCCGGTGGAGAACTCATATTCTCCGGCCTGCATGACACCCAGCGTTTTTTTGGTGCCATCG
>JBAVTM010000324.1:0-2263 GCA_049696195.1 Desulfuromonadaceae bacterium
GCTCCGTAAAGTGAACGCTGGGAGTCCAGCACCGTCAGATAACTGTCTACCCCTTTATCAAAGCGCGCCCGGGAGAGTTTATAGCTTTCGGCAGTCGCGTCAGCCAGCGACTGCTGGGCGGCAACCTGCTCATCAATAGTCCCTTTTTGGGCCAGTGCATCCGCCACTTCCCGAAAGGCGGCCTGGATGGTCTTCTCGTACTGGGCCACGGCAATATCGCGATCCACCTCAGCCACCTTCAGGTTGGCCTTGTTGGCGCCACCGTCGAATATGGGGAGAGAAACCCGCGGCAAGATGCTCCAGGCAAAGGAGTCGCCGGTAAAAAGGCCGGAAAGCTCGGTGCTGCCGAAGCCGACTGACGAAACCAGGGTGATCTTTGGAAAAAATGCAGCCCGTGCCGCGCCTATATTGGCGTTAAAACTTTTGAGCTGACCTTCCGCCTGGAGGATGTCGGGGCGGCGCAACAGCACATCTGAAGGGAGACCGGGAGCAATTTCCTTCATGGCGGTAACTGTTTCGGAAAGCGCCTGCGGCTGCAGCTCGGCGGCAACCTGAGAGCCAACCACGAGATTAAGGGCGTTTTCGTCCTGCGCCACCAGGGTAGTGTAGCGGGCGATGTCAACCCGTGCTGCATCCACGGTGGTCCGGGCCTGATTCAGAGCGAGCAAGTTGGAAACTCCGGCCTCGAAACGGCTCCTGGTCAGCTTGAACGACTCCTGTTGACCCGCCAACGTGTCTTTGGCGAGCTGCAGCCGTTCGCGGTCAGCGGCCAGGGTCAGATAGGCCGTGGCAACCTGTGAAACGAGGCTGATCTGCACACTGCGCTGTGCCTGCTCGGTGGCAAGATACAGCTCCAGTGCCTGATCCTTCAGACTCCGCACCCGGCCGAAGAGGTCCACTTCGTATGAGATGAGGCCGAGCCCGACGTTATACTGCTCCGTCGTCTTGGCTCTCCCCGAGGAGTAAAAGTCTTCCGGAATTCGCTGAAAGTTGGCGGAAGCAGATGCTTCAATCTTCGGCATCAGATCGGAACGTCTGATCTGGTACAGTGCCTGGAGCCGCTCGATGTTCAAGGCTGCAACCCGCAGGTCGCGGTTGTTCTTGAGTGCCTGCTCAATCAGTGTGGCTAATTGCTTGTCAACAAAAAATTCTTGCCACGGAATGTCCGCCACCGCTTTTTGCGGAGCTTGCGCGCCCCCTGCCGGAGCGGCCTTGGGACCGGACCAATCTGCCGGTACCGGCGCGGCGGGTTGGGAATATTTCGGAGCCATGGTCGTGCAGCCGGCCAGGCAGAGGATCGTTCCCAGCGGGAGGCACAGGGCAGTCATGCGTTTTAAAGGTTTCATATCAGAGCACCTCCGGGGTGGTGTCGGAAACGTCGAGTTGGGCGGGGGAGAGCCGGGGCTGCTTCTTTGCAAAGATCCGGGAGACCAGGACAAAGAAGAACGGGATAAAGATCAGGTCGATGAAGGTCGCCGAGAGCAGCCCGCCGGTAACAGCGGTACCGATGGCGTTCTGGGCCGCGGCGCCGGCTCCCTTGGTAAGCGCCAGCGGCAGCGTACCGAAGAAGAACGCCAGTGAAGTCATGATGACCGGCCGGAGCCGGATTTTCACCGCCAACAGGGTAGCCTCGACCAGCTCATGTCCCTGGTGCATCTGGTCCTTGATGAACTGGATGATCAGGATGGCGTTCTTGGTGGAAAGCCCGATGGTGGTGAGCAGCCCGATCTGGAGATAGATGTCGTTGGGGAGGATCCGCAGCGATACGGCCGTGATCGCTCCCACCAGACCCAGCGGTATCATCAGCAGGTTGACAAAGGGGATGGTCCAGCTCTCGTACAGTGCCGCCACGGAGAGAAACACCACCAGCAGCGAGATGGCATAGAGCGCCGGCGCTTGCGCTCCAGCATTCTTTTCCTCGTAGGAGAGTCCGGTCCATTCATAGCCGACTCCCGGCGGCAGCTTGGCGGCCATCTTTTCCATCTCTGCCATCGCCTCACCGGTGCTTATCCCCGGCGCTGCCTGTCCCATGACCTCAACGGACGGAATGCCGTTGTACCGTTCCAGACGGGGAGAACCATATTTCCAGCGGGCACTGGCGAAGGCCGAGAACGGCACCATTTCGCCCTGGTTGTTACGCACGTACCATTTGCCGATATCTTCCGGCAGCATGCGGAACTTGGCATCGGCCTGGAGAAAGACCTTCTTGACCCGGCCGTTTTCGATGAAGTCGTTGACGTAGGAACTCCCCCAGGCGGTGGCA
>JBAVTM010000325.1:0-10932 GCA_049696195.1 Desulfuromonadaceae bacterium
AACACCGGCAGCGCCTCATCGGGGGCATCGAAGAGATTGCGGTTGCGGCGGTACTGCTTGCGGACATTGCGGAGAGCATCCTCGGCGCCTTTGCGCTCGAACTTGTTGATCGCAACAACATCCGCAAAGTCGAGCATGTCGATCTTTTCCAGCTGGGTCGGGGCGCCGAACTCGCAGGTCATGACATACAGGGAGACATCGCAGACCCCCACGACACCGGCATTCCCCTGGCCGATGCCGCTGGTTTCGACAAATACCAGGTCAAATCCGGCCGCACGCACGACGTCAATGGCATCCTGGAGGGCGGCGGAAAGCTCGGTCTGGGAATCGCGGGTCGCAAGCGAACGCATGTAGATCCGGCTGGAATTGATCGAGTTCATCCGGATACGGTCCCCGAGCAGGGCACCGCCGGTCCGCTGGCGGGAGGGATCAACCGCCAGGATGGCGACGCTCTTGTCCGGAAAATCGCGGGTGAAGCGGAGCACCAGTTCGTCGGTAATGGAGCTCTTGCCGGCACCGCCGGTTCCGGTGATTCCCACCACCGGCACATCCTGCGCCATCCCCCTGATGGTTTCCCGGAGCGCGCCGTACCCGGAGGCGTGGTCGTGGACCGCCTGCTCGGCCAGGC
The DNA here is from genome assembly GCA_049696195.1 of Desulfuromonadaceae bacterium. Lineage (GTDB taxonomy): Bacteria > Desulfobacterota > Desulfuromonadia > Geobacterales > Pseudopelobacteraceae > JACRCG01. Next base: position 629 of record JBAVTM010000325.1, read on the forward strand.
TGATCAGCGTATTAACCGCCCGGATATCCTGCTGGGCAAGCCGGGAGGTCTCGGCCACGACATCCCGATGGAGAGAGAAATCGCACTCCTCAAGGATCAGGTTGATCATCCCCTGCAGTCCCATCCGGCGGCCATCCTCCGGAGAGAATATTTTACGGACCCCGAAGCCCTCGATCTCGGCGATCTCGGCCGGGACAATCACGCCGCCGCCGCCGCCGAAAACCTTGATATGTCCTTCACCACGCTCACGCAGCAGGTCGATGATGTATTTGAAGAATTCGACGTGCCCCCCCTGATAGCAGCTGACCGCGATTCCCTGGGCATCCTCCTGGATGGCGGCGGTGACGATCTCCTCCACCGAACGGTTGTGCCCCAGATGAATCACTTCGGCGCCGGAGGCCTGCAGGATGCGGCGGATGACGTTAATTGTGGCGTCATGGCCGTCAAACAGGCTGGTGGCGGTGACAACCCTGACTTTATGGACAGATTTGAACGGCTCGACTACTTCTGAATTCATATACCCTCCCCGTTATGGGTAATCATGGCGTTTCCAGAGCAAACTCCCACGCACACCAGAATGTTTCAGGATGTTCATCGGGTGGACAGGCGATGCAATGAGTCTTGATGCGCGGATCTACCGCTTTCGCAAATTCGCTGTATTCAACGATTCCAACCGACTTGCAGGGATGATCGGCCAGTCCCTTCCGTTTGCGGGCCGACTGCACCCGGCAGTCGAGCATCCGGAAGACGACCCGCGCATCGCTCTGCTCGATAACGTCCTGCAGATTGAGGCGGGCATAAAAACGATGTTTCAGACATTCCACCAGCGCCGGAATACCGCCCCCCGGTTTGATGCCGAGGCGGTCCATGATGCGGCGCGCCTCGATCACGGTGAAATAGCGCCAGGCCTCCGTGTCGACATCGACCGCCACATCCATGCCGTAGCGTTTTTCCACCGCCTGAAACCAGACCCCGTCGTGGGCCAGCCAGTTCTTGGCATCATCGACGATAATCCTTACAAGCTCCTCCTTACTCAAATCATAGAGAAGGCTGACCCCCTCATCACCGGAACGTTCGGCACTCGACATATAAAAATCCCCTTTCAGAAGCATTCATAAAACATTATTTCAGCAGGGTAGAAATGCAGGCAATATAGTATTCCGTTTACGTTCGAGTCAAGCACTAATAATACAAGGTTTTATCCGCATGAAACAGGTGCCGCATGGCGGAGCAGCATCCCTGCGGGGCCTGAACCCCGCAGGGATGCTCTGATCAATGATCGCTGGCCCCGGAAATCCCCAGACCGGTAATCTGCCGGACTTCAATCTCGTCGAACAGCTCTTCGGCCCGGCGATCACGGAACAGCAGCGTCCCCAGTATCGCCGCAATCAGCCCCAGCGGCACCGAGACGATGCCCGGATTCTTGAGCGGAAAGATCGCAGCCTTGAGGCCGACCATGGAGGTCCCGCCGTCGTTTTTCACGATATCCTGGCGCGACTTGTCCAGCAGCTTCAGGTCCTTGTCGGCAAGAACGGCACCCTCCAGCTGTTTCTTTTCCAGCGTTGAAACGATTTTTTTGGCATCATCGGCAATCTTCTGCGGATAGGTCATCACCGGCGATATCACGACCAGACCCAGGGCCGAAATCGTGCCGACCAGCAGGGCGGAAATGACGCCGGCCGTATTAAAGCGCTTCCAGAAGAGCGACAGCATGACCGCCGGGAAGTTGCCCGATGCCGCCACGGCAAAGGCCAGGGCCACCAGGGCGACGACGTTTTCCTTCTCGGCAGCCAGCCCCATCAGGATTGCAGCCAGACCAACGAACAGCGAGGTGATCCGGGCTACCTTGACCTGGGTATGCTGGTCGGCCTTGCCGTCCATGACGATATTGACGTACACGTCGTGGGCGATGGCCGCCGAAGCCGCCAGCACGAGGCCGGAGACGACCGCCAGGATCGTGGCAAACGCCACGGCGCAGATAAAGGCGAGGAACATGTCGCCACCCAGGGAACCGGCTCCGCCGCCCAGCAACTGCGCCAGGAGCAGGGTTGCCATATTCCCCCCCTTGTCAACCGAGCTGATCAGCTGGGGTGACAGGTAGAGCGCGGCACCGAAGCCGATGATGTTGATCAGGAAGAAGAAGGTGCTGTTGATGAACAGCGCGATGACGATGGATTTGCGGGCCTCCTTGGCGCTCGGCACGGTAAAGAAGCGCATCAGGATGTGCGGCAGGCCGGCGGCGCCCAGCGCCCAGGCGATGCCGAGCGAGACCTGGTCGAGCGGGTTCTTCAGGAACAACCCCGGTTCCATGAAACGCTGGCCATAGTCAAAGCCCGGCTTGGGCAGGGCATCCTTGAGCACGCTCATCCGGACATGGTCCTGGATCAGCTGGTTGCCGACGATATCGGTGAAGAAGCCGATCGGGTTGAAGCCGGCCTTTGATATGACCAGAAACGCCAGCAGCACGGTGCCGCTCATCAACAGCCCCGCCTTGATGATCTGCACCCAGGTGGTGGCCTTCATGCCGCCGAAGACGACGTAACCGACCATCAGAACGCCGACGCCGATAACGGAGACGCGGTAGGGAATGTCGAGCAGTACCTGCATCAGCTTGCCGGCGCCAACCATCTGGGCGATCAGATAGAAGAGTGATACGGTAACCGTGGAGACGGCCGCCACGGCGCGCACCGGTTTGGGAGCGGTGCGGAAGGAGAGGATATCCCCCAGGGTGAATTTACCGGCGTTGCGGCACGGCTCGGCGATCACCAGGAGAATGGCGATAAAGGAGAACATCGGGCCGACCGCATACATGAAGCCGTCAATCCCGTACAGCGAGATCAGGCCGGACATCCCCAGAAACGAAGCCGCCGACATATAGTCTCCGGCGATAGCCCAGCCGTTCTGAAGGCCGGTGATGCCGCCCCCCGCCGTGTAGAAATCGGAGGCCGATTTAGTCGAGCGTGCCGCCCAGATAACAACACAGAGCGTAATGCCGATGATTGTCAGGAACATGCTGATGGTAATGGCGCGATTGGGCTTGACCTTGGTGGGGAGCCCCGAGAGCGGTGCAGGCGCTGCTGTTGCGGCCCGGCTTCCGGCGTGTGCAGGCGCCTGCAGCGCCGGTGCGGCTGACTGGACAGCCACGGCGGCCTGCGGCGCCGATTTGGACGGTTCTGCGGCAAACCCGACCGTGGTCAGGAGAAGTGTAAGCATTACAGCTGATATGATGTTGGTAAACATGTGTCCCCTCCTCCTTATTGGATTTCTCTTACGAGTTCGTCAGTCAGTCGGTCAAAGTCCCTGTTGGCGACCTTCGTGTAGTACATGGCGACAAAGATCGCCACGAGGAACTGGGACAGGATAAACAGATAGCCGAAGTTGATGACCCCGATCAGCTTGATCTTAAACAGCGCCGGGAAATAGCCGGAAAGGAGCGGCAGCGAGAAATAATATATCGATGCCGCAATCCACCAGCCGAACAGAAACACCCTTTTTTTGCGCTTGAGTTCCAGATACTTCGGACTGCGCGCGATTTCACTCCAATTGTAACTTGCTTTTGCCATAACAAACTCTCCCCTTTCATAATGAGTTACATCTTCGGTTACACAGCCGGCACGATACGTTACCTGTTCTGAAAACAACGACAGACTGACATAACGATAAAACAATTTGTTTCGTTTTACCGAACTCAGGTTTTGCATTGCATAAAATATATATGCCGCTTACGTACATGTCAACCAAAAATATAATACTTTTATATAAATTTATTCGGTGGAAGGACGGCAAAAGGCACGGGAACCATCCGCAGGCCGCATTCACAGGGTGACTGGGTGCGGACGCAGCGGTCTGGATATTGTGAATACTGTTTTATATCGGGGTGTTCGTGCTCGGGTACGAACGGCAGATACATGTTTTCCTGCTACATGGGATGGCGGCGGCATATACACGTTTGAATCTGGGACGTGATCGCAGGGCGGGTGAATGGCGTCTAAAAAACAGCTTGTATTTGCAGGGCTCAAAAGCTACTCTTTACCGGAACGGGACGCTCTGCGCCCCGTCGAAGCGCCATCATACTCAACAAGGAGCGCCAACCATGATGACAAAAGAAGAAGCGAGGGAATTCACTGACCGATGGCTGCCGAAATGGACCGGAAACAAGCCTGAAGAATTGATTGCTTTCTATGCCGATGACGCCTTCTTCGTGGATCCGGGGCGCCCGGCGGGCATCAGGGGAAAGGATGAGCTGTTTGCCTATTTCACCAATGTACTCAGCCACAACCCGACCTGGGTCTGGACCCAGATCGAGCCGATCCCGATTGAAGGCGGGTTCATGAATAAGCTGGAGGCGCGTATTCCGGTCGGCGAGAAGGTCGTGGAGTGCGTCGGACTCTGTTTTCTGCAGTTTGATGATGGGGGGAAAATCAAGCGGAATGAAATCTATTTCGACAGAACCGAGCTGATCAGGGAAATCAACAAGTTTCGTCAGTCTTTTGCCCATTGATGCCAGCTGGTCTGTGACCAACAGGGGGTGTATTCCATGCATGTGATTAAGCTGGCGACGTTGCTGTCGGGAATCTTCCTGTCACTGCATGTTTCCCACGCTGTCCTGGCAGCCGAACCTTTGAAGCCGGTACCTGCCGCCGTTACCGTCATGTTCCCCCGGGGGACGGCTACCCCTTCCGAGGTGTGTGGAGAGTGCCATAAAGCAATGTACCGTGAATTTGCATTCGGATTCGGCAGCGACGACCACGTCCGGGATGCCGTAGCTCCTGCTTCAGGCAAACGGAGCATCAGACATCCTTCGAATGCGTCGTCCATGGCAACCGTCCATTCACTGGCCGGCGACGATCAGTTCCCCAGACACGCCCGCGAGACCGAGCCCGACGAAGCATCGTGCAATGTCTGCCACTTCCCGGAAGCCTTTACCCTGCCGGATTTGAATCTGTCCGAAATCTACCGGCCGAAGCCGCGGTTCAAAGACGCGGAACCGGTCGGATTGACCTGCGCCAGTTGCCACATGACTCCTGAAGGCAAGATCCGTGGGCCGTACAACCTGCGGGCACCCCATGAAAACAGTCCCGATGTCAGGATGAAGACCTCGGTCATGTGCGCCTACTGCCACAGCCTGGGGAAACGGGTAGCAGGGAAACAGACCCAGACTTTCCTTGAATGGCGTGATGATTTCTGGAAACAGGGGCTGGGAAGCCAGAACTGCCAGGACTGTCACATGCCGCGCACCAATCGCAAGCTGGCCGAAGAATACAACGTGCCGGACCGGGTAGCGGCACGGCATCTCTGGACGGGAGGGCGCTCGTTGCAACGCCTGCAGAACGCCCTGAATCTGGTAACCGTTCAATCCGACAGGGGGGCGCCGAAGTTCGAATTCCACGTCATCAACATCGGGGCGGGGCATTCAGTCCCCACCGGATCCAGTCGCCGGGCGGTGTATCTCCAGGTTGAAGCGCGCAACTCCAAGGGAAAGGTCGTTGCCGGCACCAGCTGGATGTTCGCCCCGTGGTATGGGGCCAGACCCGACGACAAGGCTTTTTTGGAAGGGGACAGGAATCTGCCTGATGCAAAGGCCGCCATGCAGGCCGATGCCCAGGGGCCTCACGAAGCCATTATACGTGCCGGTGAAGAACGGATACTGGCCTGGTCTCCAGCGCTGAAGCCGGGGGACTATACAATCCAGGCCCGTCTTGTGTACGACCTGAACCGTTATAACGATCGGGGCACCACGGGTGATCAGACCTTGTTCAAGACAACGACTCTGGCCGTATCCGTGGCAAAATAATTTTCCGGTATCCTGAGGGTAGTTGATTTGCTGGTTACTTGCCGGACTGATCGGCACATCAACTACGCTCAACTGCCTGTTCCGTTCTGCCCAGGAATGCTTCCAGCCCCGTTTCCGCCTGCCGGTAATCTTCCAGCTCCAACTCCAGATCCGGAGTCCAGGGGCGGTGTTTGTAGTACATCTTGTCGTAGTACCCTTCGATCAGCCCCCGGGCAATCCCCTCCACGTCCCACCCTTCCAGACAGCTTTTCAGTTCGGCATACCGGGGTCCGCCCAGTTTCTTCCTGATCCGCTCAAGAGCCTCCAGCATCTCCTCCCGGTATTCGGGGCGGGCGTACTCGACGGTTAGCCGCTTGATACGGGTTTCTATGGAGGCGTGGCACCAGACCTTACGGCTCTCCGCCATTTTCAGATACAGGCGCCCCGGCAGGGAATATGTGCCGATGCGCTGACTCTCCCCCTCCAGCACGATCGGCCTATCGACCGGCAGACTCCTGAAGGCATTCCAGAGGAGCGTTTCAAACCGCTTCTGGGTGAAATCCTGCGCCAGCCCGAGGGCGCCGAAAGCGGAACCCCGGTGACAGGCAATGCCTTCAAGGTCTATGGTTGCCCACTGCACGGGGTCCAGGCCGTTGATGAACTCTGTCTTGCCGGTGCCGGTCATCCCGTGCATGACGATAAGGGGAGAGGGGAATTCACACGTATCGAAATAGTCGATCACATGATTGCGAAAGGATTTGTACCCGCCGACAAGCTGGCTGGCCGGTGTTCCGCACGTCTCGACCAGCATCGCGACGGAGTGGCTGCGCAACCCTCCGCGCCAGCAATAGACGACGATAGGCCTGCCGGCGGACAGCGAGATTATCCGGTCAACCATGCCGTAAAAACGGGAGCAGGTCAGCTCAAGCCCTCTCCTGCGCGCCTCGATCGGCCCAACCTGCTTATAGATGGTTCCCACCTCTACCCGCTCATCGTTCGTCAGAAGCGGAACATTGTGTGCGCCGGGTATGTGATCTTCCTCGAATTCCAGGGGGGTTCTCACATCTATCAGGCAGTGGGTATCGATCAGTTGCGGGGCAAACGTAATCTTTTCAGGCATCGGCGTTCTCGTATGTTCTCCCGGTTATATGCCCCGGTTATTATTCTTCATGCATTGGCGACAGTGTACCAGCATCACATCTCCGCAATCTAGAAGCGCAGCTTCTCTCGTTTGTAGCTATGCGAGGCTTCCTTTTCCTTCATCTCCCGGGCAAAGTCATGGAAGAGGTTCCAGTAGGTCTCGTCCAGGGTCAGGTTGGCCCAGAAGTCTTTGCTCTCCTGACACTTGACCGTGTAGTAGCCGAACATGTAGTGGGCCAGTTCCGGCCGGATGAGGCCGGAGTTGACCTGCAGGGCGACTTCTTCCAGCAGGCCGATGAAGTCCCGCTTGTCCTGGGCGCTGACCTCGGCAAGGCGCGGGTCGTTCGCAAACATCAGGGCGCAGATTTCCTTGAAGACCGGATTTTCCTTCAAACGACGGCGCAGCATGGTGAAATGTTCCACCCGTTTCTGTGCCCCCTGGCGGCGGTATTCCAGCAGGCCGTTGGCGAAGGCGAAGATCGTCACCAGGCCGCCGACAATTATGGCAAAGTCCTTCAAAGCGGTTATGTTCATGGGATGCTCCCGGTGTGCTGCAGATGACGTTCTAGATTGTGACGACGCTGTCGGCATCCTTCATGGAGGTGACGATTTCGAGCATATTTGTAACTTCGCCAACCTGCATTTTATCCAGAAGGTGGAAATACGCCAGGCAGGCACCGCACGCCGTGATCTGAACCCCCCTCCCGGCGAGCTCCTGCAGGATCGGCACAGCTTCGGAGCCTTCCGCCGTGAAGCTGACGCCGCTGTTGACAAAGGCAACGCGCCAGAGCTCGGGCCCCATCTCCTTCAGGGTTTTCAGAAAATTGAACATCAGCATGTCCCCCAGGCCGTCGTCGCCATGCCCCATATGCACACTCGTGACCAGGACCATGATCTTCTTCTCCCCTCCCTGCCGCAGGCTCGCGGCCGGAACCGGGGAGGGCATCTCAGGAACGTTCGCCGCCTCCGTTCTCGTGCCGACAACCCGGAACTCATCCCCCAACATCTCGGAGCTGACCAGGTAGTTCCGGTGTTCAAGGAAGCGGCTGACATTTTGCCGCGCCGCCTCATTATCAACCAGCACCGTTATGGAGTCGGGGGTCTCCTTTTCGAGGGCATCCCTGACCTGCAGCACCGGGGCGGGACAGTTCATGCCGCGGCAATCGAGTTCGTTAATCATAGTTTTTCCTCTTGTTAGTTATGTGATTTGAGTCGTTACATTATATGAGCAAAGCGTGTAGCAAAATCGGCCTCACGCAGAGAACGCAGATCAAACCAGGATTAAAACCCTAAAGTCTTTTGGTTAAACCATGATTTTCTAGTTTTTGACTTTCTCAGCGTTCTCCGCGTCTCCGCGTGAAGTTTTTTTGGGGTTCCGGCTTTCCGGCATATATTCAATGAATTTATTCTACAATAATCCTGTCAACCGGTTCTGCAACCACTTCACCGATGATCGCCGCACTCTCGATACCTTTCGCCTTCAGCGCGGCGACGAGCCGGTCCGCTTCCCCGGCCGCGACCGCGATCAGCAGCCCGCCGGAAGTCTGCGGGTCAAAGAGCAGGTCCTGAACCCTCCGGGGTACGCCGGTGCCGAAATCGACAAAAGCCCCGCGAAAGTTCCGGTTGTTGTAGGTCCCGGCTGGAATCAGCCCCATGGCGGCCCATTCCAGCGCCTCGGGGTACATCGGCACATCTGCGGATCTGATGCGCACCCCGTGACCCGAGTCAACAACCATCTCGGCCAGATGCCCCAGAAAGCCGAAGCCGGTGATGTCCGTACAGGCGTGCACCGAAAAATCCCCCATGACCATGGCCGCGTCCCGGTTCAGGGTCGCCATGGCGCGCGTGACCCTGTCCGTCAACGCCTGGTCGGCAAGACCGGCTTTGATCGCGGTGGAGATGATCCCGGTGCCCACCGGTTTGGTGAGGATCAGGCGGTCGCCGCTCTGCAGGTTCCTCTTGGTCAGGATGCGGTCGGGGTGGATGTAGCCGGTCACCGACAGGCCATATTTCAGTTCGCTGTCCTCCACGGTATGTCCGCCGACCAGCACGACCCCCGCCTCCCGCATCTTGTCTAGTCCTCCCTCTATTACTGCGCGCAGGATCGAGATATCCATGGTTTTTGCTGGAAAGGCGACGATATTCATCGCGGTCTTCGGGACCCCTCCCATCGCGTAGATATCGCTCAGGGCGTTGGCGGCGGCAATCTGACCGAAGCTGTAGGGATCATCGACCATCGGCGGAAAAAAATCGAGCGTCTGCACCAGGGCGAGGTCGTCCGAGACCCGATAGACCCCGGCGTCATCCGCCTGACCGAGACCGACGAGAAGATTCGGGTCCACGGGGAGGTCGAGCCCGCAGAGCGCCCGGTCCAGGTCGCCCGGGGAGAGTTTGGCGGCGCACCCCGCTCCCTTGACGGTCTGGGTGAGTCGAATGGTTTCGTTGGTCATGAAAAAGCTCCTGATACGTATTGCATGCGGCTATACACAAGCGGTTATTATTAACAGAATTCGGCGGTCACATCCATAAGATTCAGCATTGATCAGGGGCGAGGAACAGGCGAAAAAAACGGGTGGACGTGGTTATACGAGCCGGGTTCCGGTTCCAGAAATTGTCGCAAGCAGCTTCTTCCCCTCTCCGGTGAACGTCCACCAGGGAAGCGCTTCACCGTTTTCAAGAAAGTGCTGCACCGACATCAGGGTATAGAGGACGCAAGGATCATGGCGATGCCCCATAACGCCGCCTAATTCGAGATATGTCGCAAGCGGGTCCCGCCCGGCAAGCTGCTGCGGGAGAAGGATACCGATGGCGCGAAGATCGGCCGCAATCGATTTTCCGATATTCGGAAGCTCTTCAAGCCTTGTGGGTTGTCCCTGCCTGGCACTGCGCATATTTCCTCCCCTATCGGGCACATTGCAATAAGGCCATCACCCCCATCCCACATGCAACAAATTGCCCGGACGTCGTTGTTTGGCTTAATTGTAGCACCTTTTCAGTCAACAACCCAACACAGTCCCGTAACTTCTCCGTGCCTCCTCATGGTACACCTCCCTTCAGATTGGTGAAGTCGGCACTTCAACACATCAGGATCATCGTTCAACAGCCCTTTTCCTGCTATTTTAGCATAAGGATAACCAGTTGGTTTCTAATTTATAAATCATACAAAACATCTAGTCTTTTTGTCGCTATACGGACTATAATTTACATGTAGAAGGTCAACAAAGATCCGGTTAAAGCGGATAGGAAGGAAGGAGGCACATACCATGGCAACAACTATTTTAATACTGACAGTCGTTTTGCTCGCAATTGCCAGCATTCCGTTGATTGGAAGTATGAATCGTTATAAGGCTCATCGTACGGACTTGATGGCGGGAGATGAAGGAGAGGATTA
>JBAVTM010000326.1:0-1738 GCA_049696195.1 Desulfuromonadaceae bacterium
CAGGTCAGATAGAAGCTCCCCATCAGCATGCCGAGCTTGGTCAGGGAGCCGAGCCCGAATTTGCCGATGGTAAAGGCCATCGCGCCGAAGGCGCCGATAGGAGCGGCCTTCATGATAACGCCGACGATACCGAACAGTACGTGGGATACCTCGTCGATAAACTTGAACACCACTTTACCACGATCGCCGAGCATCGAAAGGGCAAAGCCGAACAGGATCGCAAAGAGCAGCACCTGGAGAATATCGCCCTTGGCAAAGGCGTCTACCACGCTGTTGGGAATGATATTCATCAGGAAGTCAACCGTGCCGTGCGACTGCGCTTTCGAAGTGAAAGCCGTCAGCGCCTTGGTGTCCAGCTTGCTGACGTCGGCATTCATCCCGACACCGGGTTGAATGATGGTGACCACCAACAGACCGATCGCCAGCGCCAGACTCGAGACGATCTCGAAGTAGAGCAGCGCCTTGGCGCCGACCCGGCCGACCTTCTTCATATCCTCCATGCCGGCGATTCCGGTTACAACGGTACAGAAGATGACCGGGGCGATGATCATCTTGATCAGCTTGATGAATCCGTCACCCAACGGCTTCATCGCTGCGCCGGTCTCGGGGTAGAAATGTCCGAGACAGATTCCGATGCTGATCGCGGTCAATACCTGGAAATACAGATGCTGGTAAAATTTCTTCCCGTTCATGATATGGCTCCTTTTCGATTGGCCTGAGGTTTTTCAGGCAACGGCATCCAGTGCGTAAAAATACGGACAGGCTTTTTTCCTATTTTTGTCGTGCAGGCTGAGATGCTCTCCAGATTTCCGACACACGTATAGTCATCTCCGAACACCGGATATGGCGTGTAAAGCAAAACTCTCTGACATTCCCTTGGCAGCTGTACTTCCGTATCAATCCATTCCATAGCCATCTCACATCTCCTTCCCTGGGTAACTTCGACGATCTCTGCGCGACTGTTTTGGTCAGCGTCTATAACGGTATGTTAGCAATAGGAGTGCCAGCGGTGTATACAATTTTAACTAGCCGATATTACAGCGGTAATAGCATGATGCGGCTGATTGTGATTTTAAAAGAGGTATAACCGGGAGAGGTGACGCGGGATAGTGGAAACAAATATTATGCTGTATATACAGGGAGTTGGGTTGGCATAACCTGGGTTATGGTCTATAACCGGGGTTATGCCCCTTTGAGGATCAGTCTGAATATGTGAAAAGGTAGAACGGGATTCTGTGAAGAATTCAATCCGGAGCTGCGCCCCTAAGCTTGAGGCGTTTGCTGAGGGCCGGCTGGGATATTCCCAGAAGGCGGGCCGCGATGGTCTGGTTGCCCTTGGCGCGGGACATCGCCTCTTCGACGAGCAGCTCTGCCGCTTCACCAAAGGTAGGCAGACGTTCCAGGTCGGCGAACAGATTGGTTTCCGGCCCTGCTACAGCCGGCTGATTCTGCTTCGTTTCCGGGCGAATGACCGTCTTCAGGAAGGTATCCATCGAAAGAACCCGGTCGCGATGGACGCTGACGGCGTTGTATACCAGCGCCTTCAATTCACGGACGTTGCCGGGAAAACTGTAGGTCGCCAGCAGTTGCAGCAACTCCCGTGGTGGCGTTGGTTTCTTCTTGCCGAGGGTGCGGGCCGCCTCCTCCAGAAAATGATCCAGAAGCGGCGCCAGATCACCTTTACGCTCACGAAGAGGCGGGACATGAACCATATGCGTGCAGAGCCGGTAATAGAGAT
>JBAVTM010000327.1:0-7107 GCA_049696195.1 Desulfuromonadaceae bacterium
ATTATATATGGCAGAAAAGATGAAGCTGGAAATCGTCACCCCCTACAAAAGGGTTGTTGACACCGAGGTTGATGAAGTAACCGCCACCGGCAAGCTTGGTGAATTCGGTATTCTGCCTGGTCATGCGCCGTTTCTGACCTCGCTCAAGATCGGTGAACTTGTCTACAAGAACGACGGTGTTGCCGAACATATGTCTCTTAACTGGGGCTATTTCGAAGTCCGTGACGACAAGATTATCGTGCTGGTTGAGACCGCTGAAGCTGCGGCAGAGATCGATGTAGAGCGCGCCAAAGCCGCTCTGGGCCGCGCTGAAGAGGCTCTCAAGAAGCTGACTTCCGAGGACAAGCAGTTCAAGGTGTATGAAGCCGCTCTGGAGCGCGCAATCATCCGCATGCAGGTTGCAGGTAAAACCGTCCGCAAGTAGGACTTCAATACATCTGGAAACATTCAGGAGCGGCAGCGATGCCGCTCTTTTTGTTTGTGTGGAATTTGGCACGCAGGTTTGCTACAAACAGCATGTGGTTATTCCCTCTGAGGAGAATGGTATGCCCCCATCTAATGAACTGAAACGGTATCGCTGTTACGAGATTTATTCCCAATCTACCGGCGTTGAAATACGGGCGGCGGTCAAGACGGGAGAGGAGCATGGGCAGGTTACCGAGCGGAGCGGCAGGATTCACCTTCGTTTCTTCAAGCTGACACCGAAGACGAAGCCGAATGATGTTACCCAGATCCGTTTCATTTGTGAACCGGATGAAGCTTTCGGTCTGTCGGAGGTGATACGTCAGGTTGCGAGCTCTTCTGTGCCGTGCAAGGAAAAACTGAATCCGCACAAGTTTTCTACCGGGGAGCAGGGAGAGGAGACGGTAACAACACTTTCCGTGGAAAAGTGGGAACGGGGCGGCAAGAGCGGCTACGCGTTGACGGTTGGTCGCGGCAAGGATTTCATCAGCGTGCCGGTACCGCTTGCCAAATTTATCTTTGCAGCAGAGTTTCTTCGAGCCCTGTCTACGGAGCAGTGCTGGGTGGAGCGGGTGGAAAAGAAAACGGCACTACCCGTTACCGGTTGAAGATGGATCAGCCTAAACGATACAACACATTCTCCGCCGAACTAAAGCGGGTTTTCGGCTGCAAGGTCCAGCGCATATCGGTCGACGCCGGCTTTAGCTGCCCCAATCGCGATGGTTCTCTGGACACCGACGGATGCGTTTTCTGTGGCGGGAACGGTTCCGGTTCGTACGGCATACGTCGCGATCTCACAATATCCGGTCAACTTGAAGACGGCAAGGAGGTCATGCGCCGCAAGTATCATGCGCGTAAGTTCATCGCCTACTTCCAGGCGTATTCCAATACCTATGCCGCGGTTGACCGTCTCCGTGGGGTGTTCTCCGAGGCATTGTCCGTTTCCGACGTGTCGGGACTGATTATCGCCACCCGCCCCGATTGCCTGCCGGATGATATACTCGACTATCTTCAGGAACTTTCGCGTCAAACCTACCTCTGGCTGGAGCTGGGGATACAGTCCATGTACGATCGAAGTCTGGAACTGATTAACCGGCGACATGACCACAGCTGCACGGTAGAGGCCGTCCGGCGCGCCGGATCGCGGGGGATACGCGTTTGTGCCCATATCATTCTCGGGCTGCCGGGCGAAACGCGGGAGGAAATGCTGGGGGTGGCGGGTGAGCTGAACCGACTCGGCGTTGCTGGCGTCAAACTGCACCTGCTCCATGTCATGAAGGGGACACGGTTGGCTGAGATGTACGGGCGGGGTGAGGTGCAGGTTATGGGCAGAGACGACTACGCCGGGCTGGTCTGTGATTTTCTGGAACTGCTTGATCCGCGCATCCTGATACATCGCCTGACCGGTGACGGCGGACATGATAACCTGATAGCGCCCCTCTGGTCGCTGAAGAAGTTCGAGGTGCTCAACCTGATCGATGCCGAGCTGGAGCGCCGGGGTACGCGGCAGGGGATCAGATTTTCCCGATAAAAATCAGCACCAGAAACATGAAGTAAAAGGCCCCTCCCACCAGCAGCGTGCCCGGCGTCAGGTGCTTTTTGATCCGGATCTGCAGATAGGCCATCCCGACCGACGCGAAGGTCAGCGCCACGGTCAAAAGGGCGGCAGTGTTAAGCTGCCAGTCGGTCATCAGGATGCCGATCGCGGTGATAATCGATCCCTGAAATACCATGGCACCGGTGACATTGCCGATCGCCAGGGTGTCTTTCCCCTTGCCGATCCAGATGACGCTGTTGAATTTTTCCGGCAGCTCGGTAGCAATCGGGGCGATGATCATGGCCAGAATAAAGGGTGATATCCCCAGCTGCACGGAAATGATCTGCACCTTTTCCACGAATATGTAGGATCCCCACACAATCAGCAGCAGAGAGCTTAAAACCTGGACGCCGATAATTGCCATCTTCGGGTCATGGGATTTGGGAGCGTAGTAACAGGGGTCGAGGTCGGACTCCTCTACGGGATGGCATGCATCGTTCTCGCATCGGAGCGTTTTCAGCACATACCCGCCGTAGGTCAGAAAGAGCGCCATGGCGATGAAGGTTTTGACCACCGGATGACCGCCCAGAAACGATGCGGTGATCGCCACGGCGTAGAGCACCATGAAGTATTCCATGTCACGCCGCATGATGACCGTATCTACCCGCATGACCGGATAATCGTCCCGCTTTTTGCGATGCCACATCACCGCCAGACCGCTGATGAAGAAGGCGAGGGTGCCGAGCATGAAGGGGGCCCCGATGATGGCTCCCACACCGATCTTGTGGCCTGCCTCCGGTGTGCCGAACATGATGGCCACAATCGGAACCAGAGTCTCCGGCAGGGCGGTGCCGACCGCAGCGAAGATGCTTCCCACGGCGCCGTCAGACAGATTCATCTTCTTGCCGAACCACTCCAGGCCGTTGGTAAAAACAGTTGCTCCAAGCAGGATAATTCCCAGCGCGACAAGCAATAAAATCCAGTTGAACATGGTTACATCTCCACCCTTGTGACAACACCCTGAAGCTTGGCGGCAGGGAGCTTATGAAATTGTACGAAGTTGGGGGTCAGTTTTTTGATCAGGGCGAAAATCTTCCAGATCGGGTTTCTGGTTTCAATGTCCTCGATGCCGTAGAAGATGACTTTCTCGCTGATGCCGTTTGCTTTAAGCAGTTTCTCGATATCCACCACCTTCATGTAGCCGGCGTTGATTTCAAAAAATTCCAGTCCTGCGCCAACATCAGTATTATGTTGGCAGGTAACTCCGAATGGTTCGTCGGTGCGGACGAGAGAGATGAAGATATTACGCTCGTAAATTATGTTGGAGCGGATCACGCAGTGCACGATGTAGGGCGGGATCACATCCAGTCCCTTGAGAAAGAAGAGCGCCGTACCGGGGATGTTTTTCTCTTTGCCGTAAATCTGCTCATAGGAGAGCATGAAGATATCCAGTTCGAGCGGACGCAGCGCCCTGTAGAGGGAACGTTGCCCATTGGTCCAGATCAGGATGGTGGCAAAGGGGATCGAGGCCAGGATGAGTGACCAGTAGGCACCGTGGGGAAACTTGGAGAAGGTTGACGTGAAATACACAATATCGATCAGGGCGATCAGAACAACAATCGGTACTTTCCACTTTTTGGTGGTTTTGGAGAAGACCATGATCATCATTATTGCGGTGATGGTCATGGATCCGGTCACGGCCATGCCGTAGGCCGCCGCCAGATTGCCGGATTTTTGGAAGAAGAACATCACGAAAATAACCGCCACCATCAGTGTCCAGTTGACCGCCCCGATGTAGATCTGCGACTGAATCTGGCTGGAGGTGTAGTCGACCTTGAACAGCGGCATCAGACGGGTGGTTATCCCCTGGTACACGATGGAGAATACGCCGCTGATGATGGACTGGGATGCGATAATGGTGGCCATGATCGTCAGTATCAGGAAAGGAATGTACAGCAGCGCCGACTCGCTCTGGATCATGGCGAAGAGGATGTTCTTGGCCTCCGGGTTGCGCAGGATAAAGGCCCCCTGGCCGAGGTAGTTGAGGTAGAGCGCAGCGAAGACAAAATACCAGGCCCTGATGATTGGCTTCTTGCCCAGATGCCCCATGTCGGCATAGAGCGCTTCACCGCCGGTAGAGCAGAGGATTACCTCGGAGAGCACGATGTAGCCGGCAAAACCGTTCTGGCGGAAGAACTCCACCGCGTGCCAGGGATTGACTGCAGAGACGATGCCGGGTGTGCCGGCGATGGATACCACTCCCGACACCAGCAGAGCACCAAAGTAAACGACCATAATCGGCCCGAAAATCCCCGCCATCTTGTCGGTCCCGCGCGACTGGAAGAAAAACAGAGTAAACGCAATCAGGGCGGCGATCAGAACCAGAACCGGCTGCTTGGTAGCGGCCAGCGAAGGGATCAGCAACATCCCTTCCACAGCCGAGAGGATGGAGATGGCAGGGGTGATTACACCGTCACCCAGCAGCAGCGATACCCCCAGAAAAGAGAGGAAACCGGCAAAAGCGAGGATCCGCCCCTTCTTGAAGAGTTTGATGATGATTTCCCTGAGGACGATTTCGCCCCCCTGTCCCTTTCTGCCCAAGCTCATGGCCAGCCAGGCATACTCGGCCGTCACCAGTATGGTCATGGTCCAGAAGATCAGCGACAGGATGCCATAGACGTTGGCAACAGTCGGTTTGGTCATGGCGAAAACTACCGTCAGGGTATAGATCGGGCTGGTGCCGATATCACCGAACACCAGGCCCAGGGCCTTGACGATGCCGCCCCAGAATGAATCTTCGTTCTTGTGGATCATGAAACTCCGGGATTGCTGCGGAGAAAGGAAATGTAAAAAAAAGAGCGGCATTTCTGCCGCTCACGCTTTATACACTATTCGGTTGGAATTTGTCACCCTTGATCATACAAATTTACATCTCCACCCGTGTTACCACCCCCTGGAGTTTGGCGGCCGGCAGTTTGTTGAACTGGACGAAGTTGGGAGTCTGGCGCTTGATGGTAGAGAACAGTTTCCAGGCAATATTGCTGGTTTCAATGTCCTCGATTCCGTAAAAGATTACCTTTTCTGAAACTCCATTGGCTTTAAGAATACCCTCAATATCAAGAATCTCCATATAACCGGCACTGATTTCTATGGCATCCAGACCGGTGGCAAGACCGGTCTTCATATCCGTCTCCAACCCGTATGGTTCGTCCGTACGGATAATAGAAATCAATACGTTACGCTCGTAGATGATATTGCTGCGGATGATGCAATGAACCATATAGGGAGGAATGACGCTCCACTCCTTGACGAAGAATAACCCGGTTCCGGGTATGTTCTTTTCCTTGGCGTAAATCTGATTGTAGGCAAGTTCGAACGTATCGAATTCGAGAGGTTTGAGTGCACGGTACAGTGCCCGCTGTCCCTTGGTCCAGACGATGATGGTGATAAACGGCACCGCTGCCAGAATTATCGACCAGTAACCGCCGTGGGGGAACTTGTTAAGGTTGGCGATCAAAAATACCAGGTCAGCAAGAGTGACCAGAACAGCAATGGGCACCTTCCATTTTTTTGTAGTACGAGAATAGATCATAGTCATCATGACCCCGGTGATGGTCATGGTGCCGGTGACGGCCAAGCCGTAGGCCGCTGCAAGATTTTCGGACTTGCGAAACACCAGCATGATCATGATTACTGCTGCCAGCAGAGCCCAGTTGATGGAACTGATATATATTTGTGATTTAAGATGGGTCGATGTGTAGTCTACTCTAAGCAGCGGCAGAATTCGGGTCGTGATACCCTGGTAGACGATGGAGTAAACGCCGCTGATCAGTGCCTGGGAGGCGATCACAGTGGCAATTATGGTCAGGATCAGGAAGGGGATGTACAGGATGGCCGCCTCGTTACGAACCATTCCGAACAGGACGTTCTTTGCATCAGGATGGGTGATGATGTAGGCACCTTGCCCCAGATAATTTATCACCAGCGCCACGAATACAAAGTACCAGGCCCGAACAATCGGTTTTCGTCCAAGATGCCCCATGTCGGCATAGAGAGCCTCTCCGCCGGTAGCGCACAGGATTACTTCCGAGAGGACGAAGAAACCCGCAAGTCCGTTTTCATAGAGAAATCGTGCGGCATACCAGGGACTCAGTGACTTAAGAACTGCCGGGTGGTCAACGATTGAAACCGCGCCGGACATCGTCAGTGAGACGAACCAGAGTACCATCAAGGGACCAAAAGCACGGGCCACCCTGTCAGTGCCCTTGCTCTGAAAAACGAACAATCCGACGGCGATGATTGCGGCAATCAGGATCAGGACATTTTGCGACGTATGCTCCAGTCCAGGTATCAGCTCTATACCTTCGACTGCGGAGAGGATTGATATCGCCGGGGTAATGACGCCGTCGCCGATCAGCAGGCAGATGCCGACATAGGAAAGAAACGTGACGAACGCCAGTGTCCGTCCCGGTCTGATCATTCTGACCAGGATCTCGCGCAGGACTATTGTTCCGCCTTCTCCTTTGCGCCCCAAGCTCATGGCCAGCCAGGCGTATTCGACCATGACCAGAATAATCAGCGTCCAGACTATCAGGGAGATGATGCCGTAGATACTCTCCTGGGATGGCTTGGTGAGGGTGATGATGACGGTGAGGGTGTAGATCGGGCTGGTGCCGATGTCGCCGAACACCAGACCCAGGGCTTTGATTATGCCGCTCCAATAGGAACCTGCTTCATTTTGCTTCATTATATTGCTCCTGCTTAATAATTCAACCCTGTATTCTCAAACGGTATCCGACACCCGGTTCGGTAGTTATATGCTTTGGACGAGAGGGATCACGTTCTATCTTTTTCCGCAGATTGCTGATGGTCACACGGAGCACTTGGGATTGCTCCTGATAGGCGGTGCCCCAAATCTGCTTCAATATCTGGGAATGGGTAAGCACCTTGCCGGCATGGGTGATGAACAGGCGCAGCAGGTCATACTCGGTCGGCGTCAGCTGCATCTCAACGCCATCTGCGAAGACATGGCGCAGGGTAAGATCAACCACCAGTTCGTCGTTTTTGAATACCGGCTCGTCCGCATGTTTCAGGGAACGTCTCAACGC
>JBAVTM010000328.1:0-2775 GCA_049696195.1 Desulfuromonadaceae bacterium
GACCACAGGAGCGGTAGTGTCGGCCGCTGCTACGACTGTGAAAGAATTCGTGTTTACGATCTCGGAGCCGTGGTTGGGATTGGATGGATCAGGAGTCCAGCCTGCACCAAAAGTACCCGATCCGGAATCATACTTGTTGCCGTACCAGGCCGCTTTCCAGGTATAGGTGCCCGGTGTCGTCGGTGCCGGTGCGCTCAGCGTTGCCGGGAATGTCGTCGAACTTCCCATGCCACTGTCGTTGCCGGTTGATCTGGCCAGCTCAACGGTGTTCTGATTATAAAGGACCGCACGGACCCAGCCAGTGCGGTAGCCGCCGGTAATAGTGACCGTTACGGTTTCACCAGGAGCATATGTTGTCTTGCTGGTAGTTCCTGTAACATTAATTCCGCTTTTTGTGCTCGATGCATGAGTGCCGTGGGCATGGCACCCATTGCAGGAGGCCACTACCGGAGCTGTATGACAGCCGTCGCAGCCTTGACTGGTGAAATATGAGGATGATGCCTGTGCTTCCGTGCTCCAAAGCTGAAATGTTGCCAATGCCATGGCGAAGATGAATAGTACCGATGATTTACCTAAAATCTGCATGCTTACTCCTTTTGTTTTGATCGGAACAGATGTCCCTTCGGTTGAATACGACTTTTCTTCCGTTAGTACCTGATGCATTGTTCCTCCTGTTTCTTGTTGCGGCCCCGGAGATTTTGGACACAAAAAAACCGGGACCGATATCGTGCGATATTTCGGCATCCCGGCTGTCTGCTTGAGACCCTTAGGCTTTCCGCCCCATCCTCGCGGATGGTTTAGTATTATCGTCTACCACTTGTTGGATTTCATGCCGATTTTTCAAATCGTGCCATCGACATGAGTGGCGCCTTTACAGGCGTGTGTTACTACTTTCTCAATGAACCTCCTTTTTCCGTGCCGGACACAAAAAAGCCGGGACCGATATCGAATGATATTTCGGCAACCCGGCTGTCTGCGTGAGACCCTGTAGGCTTTCTGCCCCATCCTCGCGGATGGTTTAGTATTATCGCTTACCATAACTTTTTTTGTTGAGTTATTTTGTATAGTACATTTATGCCTATTTGGGATGATAAAGTCAAAAAAAAAATTTCTAATATAATCGGGAGGTATCGCAACAGGGTGAACAGAGGCACTGCGTAGAGTAGATAGAGAAATTGCCGTCGGCTGGTTTGTTAGCATTCTGAGGCAAAGATGAAAAGGCCGACATTTCTGCCGGCCTTTTCGGTTCGAGTCCTTTTACTACTGCTTATTGGACAGGCTGGTTTGACTTGACGGGCAGGTCGGTTGGCGCACCCCAGTTAACTACGCGTTGCGTGCCAGTGACGCTGTCCGTGATGTACCAGTTCCCATCGGATGGGCGCCATACAGCTATGTCCGTCGTACCGATAGTGTTATAGTCGCCGGGCACGGGGATGTCGCCGGTTGTTCCGTAATTTACGACTCTTTGCGTGCCGGTGGCGCTGTTCAGAATGTACCAGTTAAAGTCCGAGGAACGCCAGACAGCCATGTCGTTCTTGCCGTCGTTGTCGTAGTCTCCGGGAACCGGTTTGTCGCCGGCGGTTCCGTAAGGTACGACGCTTTGCGTGCCGGTAGCGCTGTTGGTGACGTACCAGTTGCCATCGGAAGGCCGCCAGACAGCAATGTCAGTCTTGCCGTCGCCGTCGTAGTCGCCGGGAACGGGGATATCGCCGGTGGTTCCGTAATTTACGACGCTTTGCGTGCCGGTTGCGCTGTTGCTGACAAACCAGAACCCGAGACGCCAGACAGCCATGTCAGTCTTGCCGTCGCCGTCGTAGTCGCCGGGAACGGGGATATCACCCGTGGTTCCGTAAGGTACGGCGCTTTGCGTGCCGGTGGCGCTGTTCGTGATGAACCATGTGCCATTACGCCAGACAGCTATGTCGGTCTTGCCGTCGCCGTCGAAATCGCCGGGAACGGGGGTGTCACCGGTGGTCCCGTAATTTACGACGCTTGGTGTACCGCCGGCGCTGTTCAGGATGTACCAGTTAAAATCGGATGGACGCCAGACAGCTATATCGGTCCTGCCGTCACCGTCAAAATCCGCGTTAAGCCGCGGCTTGCGCACCACGTACGGACGCATCATCTCATTGTCTTCGTGCTCGACGATGTGGCAGTGCCAGACATACAGGCCAGGGATGTCGAACTTGGCCTTGATCCGGGTGATCTGGCCCGGGTAGACGATCACGGTGTCCTTGTAACCCAGTTCATTGGGATTCGGCGGGATTGGCTGTCCGGTCAGAACCAGGTTACCCAGGAGGAGGGCTGCAGGATCAAGGAGTTGCCGGTTAACCACCTGGAAACCGACCAGGTGCACGTGAATGGGGTGGGCGTCCGCCGTGTTGTTGAAGATTTCCCAGACCTCCGTGCTGTTAAGGATAGGAGCCTCGGTGATCGGATCAGCCCATTGTCTCGGAACGGCTGTCACGTTGCCAAGGGCATCGGTGGTCAGTACACCCAGCAGTGCCTCACGAGGTCCCATCGGTGACGGGAAATTACCTGCGGCAACAGGGGCTGCAAGACAATCAGCCAGGAAGGTCGGGTCGCCGGCGGGCCTGCTGAAGAGCGTGCCAATAATCGCCCCATCGATGATGTTCATTTCCACGCAGACCTGATCCGAGGACATTTCATTGAGGGATACCTGACGGGTATTCGTCGTTGCGCCAAGCGGAACTTCCGCCGGGAGAACCAGGTTTTGCGGGAGCGTGGTGTTCGCATCGGCGGGCAGCGTCAAGG
>JBAVTM010000329.1:0-7639 GCA_049696195.1 Desulfuromonadaceae bacterium
GGCGTAGCCGCTGCGGTAGCTGCGTCCCATGCCGTCTGACAGGTTCACGCCGGTCAACAGCCACTGGCTCTGCGGCATTTCGTAAACGTTCCCCTCGCGGGTGTATTCAAGATCGAATTTGCCGCCCAATGGCCGCTTGACGCTCTTCAGGATGTTTGTACGCCCGATGGGGTTGCTTGCGACTCTCAGCATGCTGTCATCATCGGAATAGACATGATCCACGAAACCATCACCGTCCATGTCGCGGAAGGCATATTCGGGACGGCCCATGGAATCTGAATAGTTGACGCCGATATTGATGACTATTTTTATAAGCCAGACAGGGAACCCATAGGTAAAGTAGACCCCGCCGTTGAGGTTAATATGGGCATCTTCAGCAACCTTACCCTGGCCACCGGGCCAATAAATAGGGTTACTGAAACCACCTCCCCGGTTAAGCCGCACGGTCCTGGCACTGCCGCCGCTTACCTTGTCGGGCAGACCATCACCATTGATATCCACATACGTTTCGTCGCTTCTTGTTGATCCCAGGCTCAGTCCAAGCCCGCCGGCGATACTGTACGAGTTCATATTAAAGCCCATACCGATACCGCCGTTTGTCGTTTGGCCGTCATTGACGACGCCACCTTCCCATAGCTCGGGGGGAAAAGAGAAGCTGTAGCCAAGGTTTAGGGACACTTTACCATCATCGTATACCTTGTCAGCCAGTCCATCCCCATTGATATCGATCAGATCGTAATCTGTATTCGAAGTTCCATAGCTGCCGTCAACATTGAAGGTTGGCATTTCCGACCCATGTGATGCAGATGATGCTCCACCGCCGCCGCTTGGGGCCACGTTGCTCCTGGCATTGGCAATGGCACCGGCGATACTTCCCGAGTTGAGGCTTCCCTGGTAAGTCTCATTCTTAGTGGATCGTGGGGTGCCCAGATTGACATCGTTATTCTTTTTTACCTCAAGCGCTCCGTCGGGTCTGGTGTATTGAACGCCACTCTGACTGACCACATCGGGAAAGCGGTCGCCGTTCAAATCCATGAAGTCAAGCTTGCTTTCACTGCTTCCTTTGCTGTAGCCACCCCCAACCCCACCAAAGGATCCAGAGATGGAGTTGTTTTTCGATTTGGATATGCGAGAAGGAGCCGCTGCGCCGGCAAAATTCTCCGACCGGGGCAGGCGAATGTCGTCCAGCCCGAGCCGGGCAGTACTTGTCTGTAAAGCCTTGACCCAGACACCGTCATCCAATCCGCCCCATGCATCCGCTGCGGGAACAGGCACAAATGGGTAGACCATTGCGGTTTTGGCATCAAAGGAATCATCTATGATCAACAGTGACTGGTCGATCGCTTTCGCGTCACGCGGAGAGTTACCGTTATAACCCACAGCCCCCCAGCCGCGGAATGGTGCGGGGAAAGCCCCCTCCGCCACTGCACCGTGAAAGGCGCTTGGCACAGTTTCAAATGTATGGGAGTCATAGGTAACCTGAACCGTGCTGGATGCCAGGTACTGGAGAATTTTCATGTCTCGACTGGAAAAATCGAAAAACAGCTCGTCATCCTTGGCCACCGGAACGGTCAGGCTAAGAGGGGTCTGCATGATTGCTCCATTGGCGTCTTTGCCGATGGTGATGTTGCCTTTGCCAAGCAGCACTCCACGCTTCTTCACCGTAAAGACTACCTGTGCATCCGAGATTCCATTCAAAAATGCAAGGGAAGGTGTTACGACAAGATCACCGCTTTGTGGTGCTTTCCACCATTTTTGGGGTGCGGTCAGGTCGTCTGCCGGGTAAAGGTCCATACTGTAAGGAACCGATACCTTCAATATGTATTCCCCCTTCTCATTCTTGACTGTGTCAAGACCGCTTGCTGCTGTGTAGTAGGCAATGGGATCAAATCGCACCAAAGAGGCATCAACAGGTGAATCGACCAGAATCTTAAACTGGAGTTCGTCCAACTTGGTGACCGCCAGATCCTGGGTTATATCAACTGACGACGATTCAGCCGCACCGAGAATATGACGGTAGACCTCGGTACCATTGCGCGTTATGACAAGCGTCACGTCGTCGGTAGCAGCACCGTTCTTTGTCAGAGTGCCTTCCATGTGCAAGGTCCCTGTAAGCGGCATGGCAACCGTGCCTTGTCTGCCTGCCAGGGTAAATTCCCGCGAGGCGCGGTACACGTATGCGGCGAGACCGTTTGCGTCGGTGCTGCTGGTATCCTCATTGAGATAGGTAATTTCCGGATCCCAGGACACACGGTCGAATTTCCCGTCGAAGACCGACTGCACGCGGAAATATATTCTGTCACCCCGCTTTACCTGAATGTTGCCGACGCCAGGAGGCGTATGGGTTGTATAATCATCGGCAATAAGTCTGGCCGAGGTGGCATCTCGCGGATCGGTTACCTGAACAGTGCGTGTTGACCAAAGCTCGTCCCCTTCCAGTTGGATCGCCACCTGCACACCATCCGCCCCGTCATAGTCACCCTTTTCTTTAGAAGTATCTATGAGGTTAACAGGGGCATTGATGCTCACCGTGCCGTCATAGGGGGCAACCCAACGGCGTACCGTGTCCAAAACGGGAAACTTTGTTGAGCGCTCCGCTTCCTCATCAGCTGGATCTTCAAGCAGGCCAGTCGTATCTATGGTCCCGCTGCCGATGGGGACAGGGGTCAATGTGCTGTTGGCGCCGAAAGTGGGCTCCTGTTTAGTATTCAGATAGCCAAACAGTACCTGGCCGCCGCTTACCAGGTCGATCAGGCCGTCACCGTTCACATCGCTGAAATAGGTGTCAGCATTGGTCGTCGCTTTGTTGGTGTCGCTCAATGCACTCGTTCCAGCGAAATACTCCTCTACACCGAAAGTGATTGAGGTAACCTCTTCCTCTGATATGGCGGTCAGACCTGCAATTAGCACCCGATCAGCGCCGAAAGTGTTGCTGCCGTGTGGACCTGAGAGGTTCTTTCGATAATAGAACCCGTCGTCCGCCTTGAATACCTTGTCGGGAAGACCGTCTCCGTCCATGTCGGCCATGGTCAGAACAGATTCACTGTTTGAATCGCTGTAGCCGATTTTGGCGCCGACGGTATTCTCCTTACTCATGAGATTGCCGAGAAGGCCCACACCCACGTACAGATGCGCCCCCAGGCTGCTGCCTTGGGTGCCGCCGAGGGCACTGGCATTACCGTGATTAAAAAGACCGGCAGAAACGCCGTCTGTGCCTACGCTCCAGTCAGGGGTAGCTGCAAACCCATGATAACTGCCGTCGGGGTTGCGCGCCTCATCGAAATAGGTAAACCGGTGGGTGTTGAAGAGACCGCCGTCCTTGCCATACTGGGCGACGGAGGTGAGCAGCGTCTTGTTGAAGGCGGTGCCGGGGCGACGATCACCATAGGCGTCTTCGTTGTACTTGAACTCGTAGCGCCGCACCAGACTGCCGCCCGTAACCGTGCCGTTGCCGTAGGAGCCGCCGAAGTAGACCTCGATATTGCGCAGCAGGTCTGCGGTAACCATCTTGAATCCGGAACGGGCATCGATGGAGACATCCTGGCGCTGCACAAAATCCGGCAATTCGCGATCACGGTTGAAGACCACCGTGTAGGCGCCAGGTTTATCATCATGGCCGGTGTAATCAATTTTCTTCAGGTACATCTGGAAACCGGGGATTGTACCTTTCTCCAGACCGGTATTAGCAACGACCGAGTATCCGTAGTTCATGGTATTGCCGTTCGTGTCGCGCACCTGGCGCAGCGCCCATTTGAAGATGTTGCCGTTTGCCGGGTCGGCAAGCGTCGCCTCACTGCCGGGCACGCCGCCGTAGGAGTATCTGGTGCCGTTTTTATCCGTCACCTCCCACCAGTAGTTGTTCGGCGCCGTGCCGTGGCGGATGATCTTCCTGAACTGCCCTTCGACGCGGGTATGGAAGACTTTTTCCGCGGTGCGCGACTGGAACGTTCCCCGGTGCGCCAGCGGCGTCAACTGTTCACCGTCGAGGGTGTATGTTTCGGTCTCGTCATTTTTGTCGTAACGGGGCACGCCCCAGCGGGTGTCGATCGAGATGGACTGCAGTGGGATATCCCAGCCGAGCCCCATCCAGCCGTTGCCGCCGCCTGAATTGTACTGTACGCCGAGACCGGGCTGGATTCTGTTGCGTCCGGCCGGCACCTCGATCGGATAGGAGAGATTGGCCGTCCCCCTGTTGTTGGCCTTCGGGGGCTCGATCAGATTCACATTGGCTGCCGGATCGGCCGCCTTGATATCCTTGATGGAGTTGGGGTTGAAGGAGAGCGCCTGGGGATGCTCCGGCACCACCAGCGTGGAGTTGATGATGTCGGTGAAATGGTCGCTCTCGGATACTATTGCCGAGGCCGCCGGATCGACCGTGGCCCTGGTAAGCGCTTCCCAGCGCAGGTATTGCTCGTTGTAGTAGTACATGGTGACATCGTTGTCGGTCTGCCCGGCGGCAAAAAGCTGCTTCGAATAGCCGAAGGAGATCTTGATCGGTTTCTTGAACTTCATGCCGTGCGGCAGGAAGCGATACCCGGCGGCGGGATGGGTGACGTTGATC
This sequence comes from Desulfuromonadaceae bacterium, assembly GCA_049696195.1. GTDB lineage: Bacteria > Desulfobacterota > Desulfuromonadia > Geobacterales > Pseudopelobacteraceae > JACRCG01. The sequence goes on from JBAVTM010000329.1 coordinate 4,562, forward strand.
ATGCCGGGGTTGAGACGGGCCAGGTCGGCTTCGGTGAGGGGAATAATCGTGATCTCCGTTTCCTGGTCCACCGCCCCTTCGGGGATATCCAGTGTCACGTCCCTGTATTTGATCTTCCTGGCCTGTCCGGGTGCGACTTTTTCGCTGTACTTGTCCCGTTTGTCGGCAAACGGCGCATCTCCCCTGCTCTCTTTTTTCGGATCTGCAGCGGCGGTGTTGCCGCTGTTTCGGGTAAGAGGCACCGTCAGTCCAGCCCCTGGCTGCCCCGCGTATTCGGACTTCACCTGCGCGGACCACGCCTCGTCGTCCGGCTGTGCAGAGAAACCGGTTTCATCCTTTGTCAGGGGGATACTGAACGCGCCGTCCTGGTTGGCGACAACCTTCCCCTCGACGTTCACCTCTGCCGTACTCGCGACGCTCAAAGAGGGCGTTGCAAACCCCTGCAGATACGCGGTTCGGCCGAAGAACTCGCCGTTTCTCGGATAGCTGACGACAATGCGCGGCATAGCGGATAAAGACCCTGCCGGACTGGCGGCTACCCGGAGTTCGTCGATTGCGCCGGTCGGGACGCCGGTTTTAAGACGCAGGCTTCCCGTATCGAAAACCAGGCGCAGGGCCGTGGTCGTGACCTGGGCCGGGAGAGCGATATCGTTCCATCCCGGCTGCAGGGTGGAGAGGTTCAGTTGCCACCCCGGCTTCACCTCCTGCCAGCTGCCGCCGGTGGAATACTGGAGCCCGGCTTTCAGATGCGCCGGGGCGTGGAGATGAAGTCGTATCTTTTCCGGTTCGACCGGCCGTTCGAAAGTTATCTGCAGCGCGGGGTTGGCGGCGGCGTGGATCTCGTAGGAAGTGGACACATCACCATCGTAAAGTGCCGGGGACGACACGGATGCGACCGAATTCCAGCCGCTGTCGGTCTCGATAACGACACGCAGGTTTCTTATGTACGCCGGGCCGTTCGGAGAGCGGAACCTGATGCTGTTGTCCCCCTGCAGCAGCCAGGCGGGGTTGATCTCCTCGATCAGCGGTTCCCAGGAGGGCGTTGTCCCCTCCGGCTGGGACATGGCAAAGCCGCCGGACCAGGTGAGGTTATTGATGCTCCTCTGCACCGCCGTCGGAGTGATGATGTTATTCCCCTCATAGAGGAGATAGGCGCGCTTGAAGAGTGACGGATGCTGACTCAGGGTGAAGCTGACCGCGGCAAAGCCGTCGCCGGCGGAACCATCCGGCAGGGTGATCTCCGAAGGGGTGGCGGGAACTTCGAAGATATGGGAGGCTTTCCGGTCCAGAATGCCGGCGGCCTCCTGAGGGGTGCGAATCCCTTCGAGGGTTACCCGCGAAGCGTCGACAGATGATGCGGTGTCGGCTCCCCAGAACTCCAGCTCTGCTATGCCGACGGCGACATTTCCAAGCGGTATGAATTCGAGGAGCAGATTGGCGGCGGCAAAAGATGCGGCGGCGGGGAGCGTGTTCCAGGATGTTTTGCTGAGCGTTTCAAGGGTCAGTCCGGATAGTGACGGAACAGACTCCCAGCTGCCTCCGTTGTCGCGATAGACGTTGAGCTGAAAGGAGGGGGCGCCGAAGACGCGGAGTCGGCTGATGTTTTTTGCCTCCGCCAGGGTGACGGTCACCCGCGTTGTCTGGGCCGGCGTGTAAACTGAGGCCGTGTCGCAATCGAAGATCCGCCAGACCGCCTTGTTTTCATCATCGGCGAGCTTGGGCGGCAATGCGGAGGTATCAACCGACACCGCAACCGGCAGAAGTTTCACCATCTCCGGCTCCGCTGCCGCAACCGGAGCAGCCCCTGCGGCTGCCCATGCAGCAAAGGGCTGCATACACATGGCAGCCAATACCAGACTTGCCGTTACCGTCTTGAATTTCTTGTACCTGAACATGATGCCCCCTCCGTGCTAACCAATTAAAGTTTATATTTTTTCTATTCGCTTTATTTCCATAGCCGCGGCAACGTCACGGACACAATTTCCCGGAACAGAGTGCCGTTTTCACTGTTCTCCAGAACTCATTGAGCAGTGAACGAAACCGCCCCGTAGGTGTTGTCGGACATGTCCACCTGGGCCGGATTTGGGGGTGGCAGACTCTTGATCGTGGTCATATCCAGGGTTGCCGCCGTCACGTAGACATCGTACAGCACCCCCTTCGTCAAGCTCACCCTGGGAACGGACACGGCAGAGCTGTTCACCCATTCACCGGCGATCTCGGTATATACGCCGCCGACGGTTGCCCAGAGGTTCACGTAGTAAGCCGCCGCCCCCGGCACGGCATTCCAGCTTATGGTGTAGCTGCTGGCGGTTGGTGTGACCGTGATGTTTGTTGCAACAGGGAGCTGCACAGTCTGGTTCGGTATGTCAAAACCCGCGGTCAGACTGTATCCGGGCGAGACGGCTGTTACCGTATAACCGCCACTCGCCGGCGGTGTGGCAAAATCCCAGTAAAGATAGTGGGTATCGGTTTTCGGGTAGGTGAAGGTCAGAGGAGCCGTTATTCCGGGACCTGTCACCGTAACTGTCCAGTCTCCTGCCGGAGGAGTGGCTGTGGAGGTGAGGATCGAGGACCAGACGGCAAGACCGTATCGGTCGACATTGGCGGAGTCCTTGCCCAGGTAGAGAACCCCACCCTTTGCGGCCAGGTTATAGGAACCTTCGGTACCGCCCGCGATTACCAGCCCCATTTGTGCGACGGAGATATTCTCCTGGGTTGTCAGAGACGGCGCGGGAGAGGGATCGCTCATCAGCCGGGGGATGGTTTGCGTGTGGGCGAAGACTTCGACCAGGTAGCTGCCGTCAGCCAGCGTGGGGAGCTGGAAAGAATAGGCGGTCAAAGCCGGGTCGCCGGTGAGATAACCGGAAGCTGCCGTGCTGCCGCTTCCGTCGGTGACCTGGTAATAATACGACCCTGCTCCCGACACGGGACTCCAGGACAAGGTACTGCCACTCTTTGACAGGGCGGCTCTTTGCATGCTGCTTGCGGAGTTAATGGTGAAATTGCAGGAGAGCGTTACGGCTCCATTGGTCGCTGTCGCCGTATAGGTGCCGGTGGCAGGATTGAGCCCCTCCCATC
>JBAVTM010000330.1:0-15975 GCA_049696195.1 Desulfuromonadaceae bacterium
ATCCGAGCAGCAGGACCAGCGGGATCAGAAACTTATACTCCAGCAACTCTTTCATGGCATCTCCGATTCTGCGTGTCGATGCACAATGTTAATATATGGGTATATGGATGTAAATATAAATATCGAAGCGGTTTCGCCCAGAAGGGCAAAGCACGATTTCCGGATCTGCCGGGAGCAGGTCATAGGGAGGTAAACGGTTGGAGGAGGAGCCGGAGCAGGGTAAGCTTTTCCGGATCGCGGAATTCCTTGAGACCGATGGTCATACCCAGGTGCCCTTTTTCGGGCTGGGGGCGATAGGTGCCGCAGATACGGTCCCACCAGGGGAGGTTGAAGCCGAAATTGCTGTTGGTCTCGCGCACAATCGTCGAATGATGGACACGATGCATGTCCGGAGTAACGAGGAACAGTCGCAGTAGGCGGTCAAGGCCGGCGGGAAGTTTGATATTGCCGTGGTTGAACATGGCGCACGCATTAAGAACGACTTCAAAGGCCAGAACCGCCACTGCAGGCGCGCCCAGAAAGAGCACCGCCGCCATTTTAATCAGCGTCGAGAGTAGGATTTCCAGTGGATGAAAGCGATTGCCGCTGGTTACGTCCAGGTCCAGGTCGGTGTGGTGCATCCGGTGCAGGCGCCATAAGGCCGGGATATGGTGAAACAGGACGTGCTGAAGGTAGATAATGAAATCGAGGATGATGACGCTCAGAAGGATGTTGATCCAGAGGGGCATCCCCATGACAGTGAGGATCCCCCACCCCCGTACCTCGGCGAGCTGTGCGAGAGCAACGGGAAGGATCGGGAACAGGAGCCTGACCGCGGCCGTATCGATAACAACCAGGGAGAGATTGGTGAACCAGCGCCTCCTCTTGTTATCCAGCAGGGGACGACGGGGTGCGATGATCTCCCAGAGAGCAACGAGCAGAAGGATTCCCGCAAATACGGAGAACCGTACCATCTGTTCTATCTGCATGGAGATGCCATGTCAGCTGTCAGCGCGGTGGTAAACGCCGCTCTTGCCACCTTCCTTGAACAGCAGCCTGATCTCACCGATCGTAATCGATTTGTCGCTCCCTTTGCACATGTCATAAATAGTCAGAGCCGCCAGGGTCGCCCCGGTCATGGCTTCCATCTCCACTCCGGTCCGCTCGAATGCCCGTACGGTACAGCGGGCCGTTATGACTCCGGCCGCTTCATTCATATCAAAATCGACACTGACGTTATGGATGGCCAGCGGATGGGAAAGAGGGATCAGATCCGGTGTCCGTTTGGCGGCCATGATGCCGGCCAGACGGGCCACGCCCAGCACGTCGCCCTTGGCCACGCCGCCGGTCTTGATGGCCGCCAGCAGCCCCGGAGAGAGCCGCACCTCGGCAGCCGCAATGGCGGTTCGCATGGTCGGCTGCTTGGCGCTGACATCGACCATAATCGCGTGGCCGCTTTCATCGAAATGGTTGAAGTTCATGATCGAATCTCCTGTCCTATGCTGGTGTCAGATATTGCTCAAACTGTTTCCTGTCGATGGCCAGGGCCAAGCTTTCGGTATGCTTGCCGATCTGGCGCTGATACATGAGTGACAACTTGCTCAGACATGGCCGACCTCCAGAATCTATTCGCTCCGGTCACTCAGGTTCTCAAAACGGGTATGCTCGCCAAAAAAGGCCAGGCTGACCGTGCCGATCGCGCCGTTTCGCTGCTTGCCGATGATCAGTTCGGCGTTGCGATCGTGCCCTTGGGTGCAGGAACCGTCGCGTTTACGGCACTGCTCGCAGTAGACTGCCTCGCGGTAGACGAACATGATCACGTCGGCATCCTGCTCGATGGCACCCGATTCGCGCAGGTCGCTCATCATCGGACGCTTGTCGGCGCGCTTTTCCAACTCCCGGTTGAGCTGGGACAGAGCGACTACCGGCACGCCCAGCTCCTTGGCCAGCGCCTTCAGGGATTGCGAAATCTCCGAAATCTCCTGCTGACGTGATTCGATGCGAGTGCCCGCTTTCATCAATTGCAGATAGTCGACGATGATCAGCCCGATATCATGCTCGCTCTTCAGGCGGCGCGCCTTGGAACGCAGTTCCAGGACGCTGATGGCCGGGGTGTCGTCAATGAAAATTTTGGCATCATGGAGGATTCCGGCAGCCCTGGTAAGGCGCGGCCAGTCACTGTCGAGGAAGTGACCGGTGCGCATGCGGCCGAAGTCAACCCGGGCGATGGAAGCCAGGAAACGCATGACGAGGTCTTCCTTCCCCATTTCCAGCGAGAAGATGACCGAGGGGGTCTTCTTCTTGCTCTCGGCGCTGGCGTGCTGGGCGATGTTGAGAGCGAGGGTCGTTTTGCCCATCGACGGCCTGGCGGCGATGATGATCAGGTTGCCCGGCTGGAAGCCGGCGGTCATCTGGTCGAGATCGGCATAGCCGGTCGGCACGCCGGTGATGTGCTCTTTGCGGTCATTGAGCGATTTGAGGATTTTGAAGGCCTCTTTGATAAGCGGCTGGATCGGCACATACTGCGGTCGCAGCTTGTTTTCGCCGATCTCGTAGAGATCTTTCTGGGCCTTGTCCAGCAGTTCATTGACATCGGTCTGATCTTCATAGCTGCGGGTGACGATCCCGGTGGCGATCGTGATCAGCTTGCGGTTGACCGACTTCTCTTTGACGATCTTGCAGTAATAGGAAACATTGGCCGCGGTCGGAACATAATCGACCAGCATCAGCAGGTAGGCGGCGCCGCCGATCTCATCCAGCTCTCCCTTTTTTTTCAGGGTTTCAGTCAGCGTTACCAGGTCGCACGGTTCCCGCCTGTCGGAAAGCTGCATCATCGCCAGAAATATCTTGCGATGCACCTCGCGGTAGAAATCTTCCGGAACGATGCTTTCCAGCACCCGGTTGATGGCATCGTTGTCGATCAGAATGCCGCCCAGGATCGACATCTCGGCATCGAGATTCTGGGGGGGGAGTTTTGGGTCGGTCATACGAATAGTTCCTTGGTCCAGCGTAGTTTATTATGATTTGAGTCGTCATAATAGGGTAAAATGTACAGCAAAGGCTTTCTCTCGCGAAGACGCAAAGACGCGAAGAGAGTCAAAACAAAAATTTATAGTTTTACCCCACAGACGTTAGGCTGCTAAACTTGTTTTTCTTTGCGTCTTTGCGGCTTTGAGTGAAAAAAATGTTTTGGTTACGGCTTATCCGATTTGGCTTTCCGTTATTCACACCGGGGCGATTTTTTCTCGGCGCAGCAGGTCTCCCGCTTCGACCGCAAATGGTGCCGTCAGAAATATCCGCTGGTTGGGATTGGCGAATTCCGCCTTCACTGCAGCGCCGCGTTCGGGAAGAGTTGAAAAGTGCTGGAGGGTCAGGGTGTCGCTTCGCATCCCCGGCCCGATAAACTCAATCACGTCACCCCTCTTGATCCGGTTCCGCACGCTGATCAGAAGAGTGCCGTCGCCCCGCACCTCATCGACGATCCCGACGAAATCGTGGCTGCGGATGTAGGCCGACTCGTACTCCTGCCCGACGTTGCGTGGCTGACCGAACAGGAAACCGGAAGTAAAGCCGCGATGGCTCAGTTTGGCCAGCTCCTCAAGCCATTCGGGGCGGCAGCGCCACTGGTTCGGAGCCTCCAGGTATTCGTCAAGGGCCTGGCGGTAGACCCTCAGCACCGAAGCAACGTAGTTGATCCCCTTCATGCGCCCTTCAATCTTGAGGGCGTGCACCCCGCTTGCAACCAGCGCCGGAATATGCTCAAGCAGGCAGAGGTCGCGGGAGTTGAAGATGAAGGTGCCGTTTTGGTCCTCCACGACCGGAAAATATTCCCCCGGCCGTGATTCTTCCACCAGATGGTAGCTCCAGCGGCAGGGGTGAGTGCATTCGCCCCGGTTGGCGTCCCGTCCGGTCAGCATGCTGGAAATAAGGCAGCGGCCGGAATAGGAAATGCAGAGCGCACCGTGCACGAAGGCCTCACATTCCATTCCCGGAACTTTTGACACCGTTTCGCGGATGTTGTCGAGGCTCATTTCGCGGGCCAGGTTGATCCGGCGGATACCCTGCTGCTGCCAGAATCGCGCAGAGCGCCAGTTGATCGTGTTGGCCTGGGTCGAGAGATGCAGCTCGCGCTCCGGCGATACCTGACGCACCGCATCGATCACTCCCGGATCAGCGACAATATAGGCGTCGAACGGGAGCGGAGCGATCTGCGCCAGATACTCCTCCAGCTCGGGAAGCGATTCATTGCGCGGATAACTGTTGATCGTCAGGTATGCCTTGACCTGCTTCGCATGGCAGAAATCAAGTGCCGCGCCCATCTCGGCCACGGAAAAGTTGTCGGCCATATTGCGGAGTCCAAAGGCCTGCCCGCCAAGGTACACGGCATCGGCGCCGTAATGTACCGCGATTTTTAGTTTTTCCATGTTACCGGCCGGGGCCAGCAATTCAGGTTTTAGCATGGGGGGTTCCAATACACATACATGTTGGCGGTTTGATGATTCGCGGGGATTGAATGCTACCATATTCAGTCTGCCAATAAAACTGAAAAGGCACCTTTCGCTTGACAAAGGCCACTATATCGCTTTAATTATGAAAAACGTGCGTTAAATGGGGGTATTATGCCGTCAGGCAACCGATTGGTACCATATCTGTGTATATCTTTTTGTCTGTCAGGGTGCGCCGCCAATGATATGGTGGTCAAGCGTCAGGCCGAGTCCGAAGCAAAAATCGAGTTTCTGATTCAGACGTCAAAAAAAGCGGAGCAGCGTCACAACGAGCTTGCCGGTCTGCAGCAGGTTCAGGATGATCGGCTTCAGGGGATAACCGGCGAAATAAAGCTGTTGAAGGATGAAAATCGTGATCTCCGGGCCTCCCGCGATGAACTTGCGGCAAGGGTCGCGATCCTCGCCAAACAGTCACAAACCCCGAAAATAGAGATTGTCAATCAGCCCTCGTCGTCAAAAGCGAACAGGGAATCCGGCCCCCCTCCGGAATATCTCAAGGCATTCGGCCTGTACAGCGCCAATAATTCCCGGCGGCCATCGAATCATTTGAATCCTTTCTCAAGAACAATCCTCAGAGCGATTATGCAGCCAATGCTCTGTACTGGATAGGTGAGTGTCATTACACTCTTTCGGATCTTCCCAAGGCAAAAGATGCCTTTATGAAGGTTGCGGAGAGCTACCCGAAAAGCTCCAAGACTCCGGATGCGCTTCTGAAGCTCGGCTATACGCTGTCGTCCATGAATGAGAAGGAAAAGGCAACGGACACATTCAAGAGCATTATCACATCATATCCAAGCAGCCCCGCTGCAATAAAGGCCCGTGAACGTTTGAACGCACACTAAACCCGGCCTGTCCCGCATCGAAGGCGAATGAGGTGTTCCACATGAAAGTCAGATTGCTGCTGTTGGCGCTTTTAGCCATGCCATCCATTGGGTTTGCCGCCGGACAGGACGAACCTGCCATCTATGTCATCATGCAGGGTGATACCCTCTGGGGACTCTCCGATCGATTTATTAAAGATCCGATGTACTGGCCGGATATGTGGGCCAAAAACGGCCAGGTAACAAATCCGCATTTTATTTATCCGGGCCAGAAAGTGCGGATTTTTCCCGATCGGCTGGAGTTTGTCCCCAAAGATGAGACCCCTGTGCTAAAGAGCGCCCCTGCTGCAGCTGTCGCTGAAGTGCTCCAGGAGGTTGCTGCCGAGAAAACCTACGCCCTCTATGGTACGGAAGGCTTTATCCTGGAGAATGGTTTCAGGCCCTACGGCCTGGTGGTCGGGGCCCAGCATGATCGGATTGTAGCGGGTGTCGATGATATCTTGTACACCGATATCGGCTCCGATCAGAAAGCCGGTGGCGGTGATAAATTCTCCATATTCCGCAAGGATGCCTTAGTCAGTCATCCGCTGAATAATGAGGAAATGGGTTTCAAGATGATTCCGCTCGGGACACTCCAGCTGACTGATATCGAGCGAAAATCATCCCGTGCCATTATCACAAAGTCATTCAGAGAAATCAGCCCGGGTGCCTACCTGTTCCCCTACAAAGAGAGCCGCCGCCGGGAGATAACACTTAAAAACGCCAAAAACGATCTCAAAGGGTACATAATCGAGAGCCACAGCGGTATCAGTATCCTCGCGGCCGGAGATATCGTCTATATCGATCTCGGCACCAGTCAGGGGGCTGAGGCCGGCAACATGCTCTATATCGTCCGGGATGTGACGATCGACCAGCGGTATGTGGAGGGGCGGATCGACAGGCTGCCGCAAGAGCTGCTGGGAGCGCTGGTTATTCTTGAAACGGGTAAAAATACATCCACCGCACTGGTCGTCAAGAGTATTGATACCATCTATAAAGGCGACCGGATCGTCAGTCAGACAAAATAATAGAAGTACGCTATTACGCTTAAAGACCGGCTTCGGCCGGTCTTTTTTTGTCGTTCCCGATGAGTAGGCTAGATAGATGCTTTCTGCGCTTTTATGGCAGGAAAAAAGTCGTTAACGAGCGTACCCCGTTTATCGGGGCCGGGTGTCGGAATGGAAAATTTCTATTGGATAGGTCTCAAAGCGGTTTCCGGTATCGGTAATGTCGCCTTTCGACGTCTTCTGGAACGTTTTGACACACCTGAAGCGGCGTTAAAGGCTTCTCCCGCATCTCTGTCCGGCATCAGGGGGATGACCCCATCGACGATCGAGGGGGTCAAAAACGGCGAATGGCGGCGCTTTGCGGAGGAGGAGTGTCGGCGGCTTGAGGCAAGCGCTACGCGTCTGGTGACGTATATCTCTCCGGATTACCCCAAGTCCCTGTTCGAAATTCCCGATCCGCCACCGTTTCTGTATATCAAAGGAGAACTGCGCTCCCGTGAACTTTCAATCGCCATCGTCGGCTCGCGCCGGGCGACATCCTACGGATTGATGTCAACCGGGAAGCTGGCCGAAGGGCTCGCCAGTCACGGGATCTGTGTCGTGTCGGGGATGGCTCGCGGAGTCGATACCGCAGCCCATAAGGGGGCGCTGCAGGCGGGGGGAAGAAGCATCGGTGTGCTGGGTTGTGGCGTCGACAAAGTGTATCCCCCTGAAAATCGGGTTCTTTTCGATGAGATGGCGGACAAGGGGTGCCTGGTGTCTGAATTCCCGCTCGGAACCCTGCCGCTGGCCGAAAACTTTCCGCGCCGCAACCGGATCATCAGCGGGCTTTCCCGCGGCGTACTGGTCGTAGAGGCCGCCGAGAAAAGCGGTTCACTGATCACTGCCCAGTATGCACTGGAGCATGGGCGTGATGTTTTTGCCGTGCCGGGGAATATTTCGTTCGCCTCCAGCCGGGGCTGCAATCGCCTGATCAAGCAGGGGGCCAAGCTGGTCGATTGTGTCGAGGACATTCTGGAGGAGCTCCCGGGGGGGGATCTTGCATCAGCGGAAACTCCTTTGTTCCGGCACTCTCCGCGCACCTTCGCCCTGACACCGAAAGAGGCGGCCATTTATGAGCTGCTGGCCCGCTCGCCGTTGCACATCGATGACATCATCTCCCAAACTGAATTGACAGCCGGCGAGGTTTCCTCTATGTTACTGCACCTTGAACTCAAGGGAGCGGTTACTCCGCTGCCCGGAACACATTACGCCGTTACCTGATAAGGACTATTTTACTTATGTCGAAAAACCTGGTTATCGTTGAATCTCCCGCCAAAGGGAAAACCATAGAAAAGTTTCTGGGCCCCGATTTTAAAGTCCTGGCGTCATTCGGGCACGTCCGGGCCCTTCCGAGCAAGCAGGGTTCGGTGGATATCGAGAAGGGGTTCGAGCCGAAGTACCATGTGCTTCCGGAGAGCAAAAAACATCTTGATGCAATCAAGGCCGCACTCAAGGGGGCGGATCGACTGCTTCTGGCAACCGACCCCGACCGTGAAGGGGAAGCGATCTCCTGGCATCTTCTCGCGGCGCTCGGGCTGGATAAAAAGAACCCCGGCATTAAAATACAGCGGGTCGAGTTCCACGAGATCACCAAAGAGGCTATTCTGCATGCCGTCAAAAATCCGCGCGACATCGCGACCGATCTGGTGAACGCCCAGCAGGCCCGGTCGATTCTGGACTACCTGGTCGGTTTCAACCTCTCGCCGTTTCTCTGGAAAAAGATCCGCTACGGCCTTTCCGCCGGCCGTGTCCAGTCGGTGGCGCTCCGTCTGGTCTGTGAACGGGAAAAGGAGATCCTGGCTTTCAACGAGCAGGAATACTGGACTGTCGCTGCCCGTCTCGGCGCTGCCGCAGGTCAGGAGTTCAAGGCTGGTCTGGTGGATGTCGGGGGCAAAAAACTCGGCAAGTTCGATATTCCGGGCGAGGATGTTGCGGCCGCTCTGAAGGCGGCACTGCAATCAGGAAGCTATTCTGTGGCCAGGGTCACCAAAACCGAGAAAAAACGCAATCCTTCGCCCCCCTTCACCACCTCGACTCTCCAGCAGGAGGCTTCACGCAAACTCGGGTTCTCGGCCAAGAAGACCATGTCTACAGCCCAGAAGCTTTATGAAGGGATCGATATCGGATCCGAGGGTACTGTCGGTCTGATTACCTATATGCGTACCGATAGCGTCAATCTTTCGACGCTGGCGCTCAAGGACGCCCACGACGTTATCTCCGTCGCGTACGGTGCGGAGTATGCGCTGTCCAAGCCGCGAATCTTTAAAACAAAATCCAAAAACGCCCAGGAAGCCCATGAGGCCGTCCGGCCGACCTATATCGCCAAGACACCCATTGAATTGAAGAAATATCTGACTCCTGACCTGCATAAGCTGTATGAGCTGATCTGGAAACGGACCGTTGCCTGCCAGATGGCCGAAGCGCTGCTGGATCAGACATCGGTGGATATAGCCGCGGAGCTGGCTGCGCCAATAATCGCCGGCCCGTTTGCAGGGTCTGGCAGGGCCGGTCTGCGTGCGGCCGGCACGGTGATCCGGTTCCCAGGTTTTATGAAGCTGTATATCGAAGGACTCGATGATCAGGATGAAGAGAAAGAGGGACTGCTGCCGGCGATGAACGAAGGGGATGCGCTGAAGCTGCATGACGTTCTCCCCGAGCAGCACTTCACCCAGCCTCCCCCCCGCTATACCGAGGCGACGCTGGTAAAGACGCTGGAGGAGTACGGCATCGGCCGCCCGTCGACGTTTGCCTCGATCATGAACACACTGGTGGAAAGAAAGTATGCCCGTCTCGACAAGAAGCGCTTCTTCCCGGAAGATGTCGGCATGGTGGTCAGCGACCTGCTGACGGCCCATTTCCAGAAGTACGTCGACTATAATTTTACCGCCGGGCTGGAAGAAGAGCTGGATCAGGTTTCGCGTGGCGAGAAGGAGTGGAAGCCGCTCCTGAAGGAATTCTGGGAGCCGTTTATCGCCCTGCTGAAGCAGAAGGAGGGGGAAGTCAACAAGGCCGACCTGACGACGGAGGCGACCGACGAGATCTGCCCAGAATGCGGCAAGCCGCTGGTCGTGAAGCTCGGCAAGCGCGGCAAATTCATCGCCTGCTCCGGTTTTCAGGAAGGGTGCAAGTATACCCGTAACGTCGACCAGGATGGTGAGATCGTAGAACCGGTAATCTCAGAAGAGAAATGCGAAAAGTGTGGTCAGCCGATGCTGATCAAGGATGGCCGCTTCGGGAAGTATCTGGCCTGTTCCGGCTACCCGGCCTGCAAGAATATCCAGCCGCTGATCAAGCCGGTGAGCACCGGTGTGGTCTGTCCCGAGTGCAAGGAGGGAGAGCTTACGGAGAAGAAGTCGCGCTTCGGCAAGCTGTTCTACTCCTGCAATCGTTACCCGCAGTGCAAATTCGCCCTGTGGGACCTGCCGGTGGAGAGTCCCTGCCCGAAATGCGGCTTCCCGCTGCTGGTCAAGAAGATCTACAAGCGCAAGGGCGAATTTTTGAAGTGTCCCAAAGAGGGTTGTGACTACGTCAGCGAGTGAACAAACTAATCCGGATTACCAGAGGCACGGGTCAATGGCGATTTCCAGCAATAGTGCTGAGATTTCCCAGACGCCCGTGCCTCACTGTTTTATATAAGGAACAAACATATGTCTGAAAACAGCATTACCATCATCGGCGGCGGACTTGCAGGGTGCGAGGCGGCTTGGCAGGCCGCGCAGCGCGGCGTCTCCGTTGTCCTCCACGAAATGAAGCCGGAGCGCTTCTCCCCGGCCCACCATCTTCCCGGTCTGGCGGAGTTGGTCTGTTCCAATTCCCTGCGCGGTATCTCCCTTGATAATGCCGTGGGGCTGCTCAAAGAGGAGTTGCGCCGCTGCGGTTCTTTGACGATGGAGGCTGCCGAGGCAACCTCCGTTCCGGCCGGGGGGGCTCTGGCGGTCGATCGCCGGCTCTTCTCCGAGTACGTTACCGAAAGAATAGAATCCCATCCGCTGATCCGGGTTGAACGGTGTGAATCGACTGCGATTCCGGCCGAAGGGGTCGTTATCATCGCTTCCGGCCCCCTCACCAGCGACGCCCTGGCGGCGTCCCTGGCTGAACTGACCGGTGACCGGCTCTACTTCTATGATGCCATCGCCCCGATAGTCGCCGCCGATACGCTCGATATGACGAAGGTGTTTGCCGCCTCGCGTTACGGCAAAGGTGATGGCGACGACTACCTCAACTGTCCGCTGAATGAGGATGAATACCTCCGCTTCGTCGATGAACTGAATCGCGGCGAGAAGGTCCCGGCGCGTGACTTTGAGAAGGTGGTCCACTTCGAGGGGTGCATGCCGGTCGAAGAGCTGGCATCGCGCGGCGTCGAAACGCTTCGATTCGGAGCGATGAAACCGGTCGGCCTGGTCGATCCGCACAGCGGACGGGAGCCCCACGCGGTCATCCAGCTGCGCGCCGAAAATCGTGAGAAAACCATGTACAACCTGGTCGGCTTTCAGACCAAGTTGACCTATGGAGAGCAGCGCCGCATTTTCCGGTTGATTCCGGGGCTTGAGAATGTCGAGTTCGTCCGTCTCGGCTCGATGCACCGCAATACGTTCATCAACTCTCCGGCACTGTTGGATGCAACGCAGCAGCTGAAGAGTGACGGACGCATCTTCTTCGCCGGCCAGATCACCGGTGTGGAGGGGTATGTGGAGTCGGCCGGCAGCGGTTTTCTTGCCGGTATCGCCGCCGCCGGTTTTGTTCAAGGCCGACCCATTCCGGTGCCGTCACCGGAAACCGCTCTCGGCGCCCTGATGCACCACATTACCAATGCCGATGTACGCCATTTCCAGCCGATGAATGTAAATTATGGGCTATTCCCCGAGTTGCCGGGGAGGGTCAAGAAGAAGGAGCGGCGGCAGAAACTGGCCGAGCGTGCGTTGGAATCGTTGGAGGAGTGGATGAAAGTACAATCCATTCACCGCGGCGTAACAGAAGACAGTCTGTAAACCATAGCAATTCGGTTGAGAATTTACGCCAATGTAGTTACACTGTTGGAGTAGTTTTTAAATTCTCTGTGTCCTCCGTGGCACTGTGGTGAGAAGGATTTTAGACGATGGAAGAAAAATGCATCGATCCCCTCAACAGGGTTGAAGATCAGCTGAAAAAATGCGTCAAGTGCGGTGCCTGCCGTACCAACTGCCCGGCTTTTGCCGCTTTTCAGCGCGAGCCGGCGGTGGCTCGCGGCAAGGTGGCGCTGGCCCAGCATATTTTGGAAGATGACATCGATCTGGACGACCAGACCTATCTGGCCATGTCCAAATGTCTGCTCTGCGGCAGCTGTGTCGAAAAATGCCCCAACGATGTGCCGACCGATGAGATCGTTATCGCCGCCCGTGAGTCACTGGCGCAGAAACGTGGCCTGACAACATTTCATGCCGCGGTCGGCCAGGTGATCAAGAACAGAACCCGCATGAAGATGGGGGCAAAGATGGCCTCGTTTTTAGGGCCGCTCTTCTTTAAAAAGGTTCCCGAAACATCCGGTCTCCGTCTGCGCTTTCCGGTGCCGTTTGTCGGCAACAAGCGCTATATCCCCGAAATCGCCAAAAACAGTTTTATCGAGCAGCATCCGGAAGTAATTCCGGGAGAGCCGGGCAAACCGCGCATCGCCTTTTTTGTCGGTTGTATGACCAATTTTGTCTATACCGATGTCGGAGAAGCCGCGCTGGCTCTGTTCCGCCACCTCGGCTGTACGATCATCATCCCTAAAGGACAGCAGTGCTGCGGACTTCCGGGCATGTCGGGCGGCGATCTTACCACGGTGCGTGATCTGGCTGAAAAAAACCTGGCCGAATTCGAAAAATACGAAGTTGATTATGTCATGAGCGCATGCGCGACCTGCGGCGGAGCCCTGCATCGTCTTTACCCGCTTGTGGTGGGAAAACGCAACCCGGAGCTGCGGACCCGTCTGGAGGCCCTGGCGAAAAAAACCGTCGATGCGTCCCAGTTGCTGCAGCAGTTGGGACTCGATCCCTCCGAGACCGGAGGGGGGGAAGAAATTCGGGTCACCTATCACGACCCGTGCCACCTCCGGACACGCGGCGTAGTAAAACAGCCTCGCGAACTGCTGCAGGGAACCCCCGGAGTCGAGCTGGTTGAAATGGAGGGTGCCGACAAATGTTGCGGCCTGGGGGGGACCTTCAATGTCTATCACTACGACTCCTCCATGAACATCAACGACGCCAAGAGCGAAGCGATAATTGCCACCGGAGCCCGGGCCGTTGCAACCGGCTGTCCCGGCTGCATGATGCAGCTTTCCGATGGCCTCAAACAGCACGGCTCGAATGTCGAGGTCGTGCATACGCTGCAGCTGCTGGCGCGGAGGCTCAAGCGGTGAACTATTTTTTTATTAAAAGTAAACTTGTTTTTACCCAGGCTGTTATTATTTAGCGTGTGTTGAAGGAATTTTATTGACATTGTAAGGCAAATTGTATACAAACCCCGCACGGAAACTGAGTTTTACTTTTACAGTCAGGGGTTTGGATGCGCGAATTCAATATTGGGGCGAAAATCAAGAAGCTCCGTCTCTCAAAAAAGCTGACCCTCCAATCTGTTGCCAAGGAGACCGGGTTTTCTCCTGCGCTCATTTCACAGATCGAGAATAATAATGTTTCACCCCCGATTGCCACCCTCTCCAGAATAGCAAAATTCTTTGATGTAAAAATCGGCATTTTCTTCACGGAAGACGAAGAAGAGTGCCGCTTTGAAGTCGTCCGCTCCTATGAGCGCAAAGCGATACCTCGCGTCATCTCCAAGGCCGGCACAAGTCAGGGCTATTCCTACGAATCACTCTCATTTCACAAGCAGAATAAAAAAATGGAACCCTTCCTGCTTTCCATTACCGAGAAAGCGCTTGAAGAGAACACCTACAGTCACGATGGTGAAGAATTCCTCTTTATCATGAAGGGGACTGCGGAACTCGTGCTGGACGAAAAGCGGATAATTCTGGAAGAGGGTGATTGCGTTTATTTTGATGCAACATTAAAACATCGTCTGCTTTCAAAGGATGGCGCTGAAGTCAAAGTGTTGGCCGTCGTCACTCGGTAGGAACCAACCCCCCTCAATCCCCCCTTGTCAGGGGGGAAGCCTGTAAGCCTCCCTTGATAAGGGGAGGTTTGGAGGGGTTTGATGCGAAAGAATAAATATCACTCAGGTCGTTGATAAACATTAAACTGGAAGGATGGCGAAGATGTCAAAAACTGCAATTAAACCATCGCTGAAAAATCCGTTCAAGCCGGCAGAAACTCTCGAATTTACGATACCCGGCGAAATCCCGGGAAAAAAGGGTGGGTACGAAGAGGCGATGAAGGAAGGTCACGACCTGATCCAGCGCCCCGTCACGTCGGTCAGTATCGCCCAGATTGAAAAGCAGCACTTCAAAAAGCGGATGACCGTTTGGGAACGGATTCGCGTCCTGACGGAAAATGAACCCAATGTCCTCTTCCAGAACTGGGGCAAAAACCTGGACGGCGCCTCTCTGGTGACCGGCATCCTCAATGTCAACGGACGTGACGTCGCGGTCTATGGCCACGATTTTACGGTACGGGCCGGCTCCATCGATGCCACCAACGGCCGCAAGCTGGCGCTTCTGTTTCAGATGGCCGGTGAGAAGGGTATCCCGCTGATCGGCATGAACGACTCGGCCGGTGCGTTTGTTCCTGCTGGCGTAGGTGGTCTGGACGGTTATGCCGAAGCCTTTACCGCGCTCCGCAAGATCAGCGGCGTTGTCCCTTCCATCATGTGCATGTTCGGCTTCAATGCGGGGGGCGGCAGTTATCTCCCCCGCCAGGGAAGTTTCCTTATCCAGCCGCAGGACACCTTTTTCGGCCTGACCGGGCCGGGGGTGGTCAAGTCGGTCCTTGGTGAAGATGTGACCCCTGAAGAGCTGGGCGGACCCAAGGTGCATGGGCAGTCCGGGGTTGCCGATATGACGGTCGAGGACGAGGTGGATGCGTTGCGTACCGCGCTGCAGCTGCTTTCCTACCTTCCCGACAACAACAGCGTCATGGCCCGTTTCCGTGAGACCAGCGATCCGCTGGACCGCAAAACATGGGAGATCAACACCCTGCTCAAAAAAGCCTTCAACTCTCCCACCGGCTTTAACACCCCCTTTGATGTCTCGATCATGATCCAGCAGATCTGCGACCATGGCGACTACTTTGAACTGCAGCGCGATCGGGCCCGCGAGGCCGTTACCGCCCTCGGTCGTCTGGGGGGCAACGTTGTCGGTTTTGTCGCCAACAACAGTGCGGTCGCCTCCGGTCAGATCACGGTCGATTCCGCCTACAAGATCGCCCGTTTCAACCGTTTCTGCAATATCTACAATATACCGATGATTTTCATGGAAGATACCACCGGATTCCTGCCGGGACGCGAGCAGGAGGGACGCGGCATCGTTCAGGCCGGTCGCGCCATGCTGGATTCCATCGTCGATATCAGGACGCCGCGCATCCTGTTGATCATCCGTAACGCATACGGCGGAGCCTATGCCTCGTACAACAACTACCCTACCGGTGCCGACCTGGTGCTGGCGCTTCCCACCACCCGTCTGGCGGTCATGGGGCCTGCGGGCAAGGAGTTCGTCTACAAGGACGAAGTGCGCAAGATGCGTGCCGCGGTTAACGAGCGGATAAAACATGGGGTGCAGGAACGCGTCGCTGCCGGCATGTCGGCCGGTGAGGCCAAGATGGATGCCGAAAGGGACGCCGCCGACTGGCTGAGAATCGAGGATGCCGCCCTGAACATGCGCTATGAAAAAGAACTTATGAACCCGAAAGAAGGTCTGGCTCTCGGCTCCATCTCCTCCCTCGTTATGCCAACCGACCTGCGCAAGGTGCTGGGGGAGAATATGAACTTCTTCCTGCGTCATTACAAGCCGGGACCGATGCAGGCTGTTCAGCGCGAGTTCCATTAATTTCATTCATTCCAGATTGGAGATAAAGAGACCATGCCACAGACCGATTATTACAAGTACAATCCCCTGGTCCACCGGACCCGCAAATTGAGCAAGTCCTCATCCGAATGGGTGCGCTCCTTTTCCTGTGAGGATCTCAAACCGCTGATTGTCTGCCGTGGACCGATCCGTAAGGAAGCAATGGATGTGTATGACGAGATGGGGATTTCCCACTACGGCATCCTGCTTTCCGAGAAGGACTCTATCATTTACCCGAATGCACTGGCACCTGAGCTGCGTCAGTTGACCGATTCAACCCGGGTTCACCGGGTGCCAGACTACAGCGGCGCCAGCAAGGAAGAGCGGGTCGAGCGTATCAACCAGATCATCCGGATGGCTTTGGATAACGGATACGACTCAATCTTTGCCGGGTACGGTTTCATGGCTGAGGATGAAGAGTTTGTGGCCGCCATTGAAAAGGCGGGCCTCAAGTTCATCGGTCCGTGTGCCGCCACCCAGGCCAAGGCCGGCAAAAAGGATGAGGCCAAGCGTACCGCCCTGCAGGTAAATGTCAGTGTTACTCCCGGTGTAAACAACGTCACCGCCCTGACGCTGCTCAAAAAATACCCGACCCGCGAAAAACTGCTCAA
>JBAVTM010000331.1:0-3078 GCA_049696195.1 Desulfuromonadaceae bacterium
CTCATAGACCTTGCGCGTGTCCATTTCCTCATTCAGGTGAACATCGACGCCCGCCTTCCTCACCTGGGTTGCCAGATAACGGATGCATTGTTCCAGCTCACCCCTCTTCAGGGCCTTCCGCGCCCACAGCAGCTGTCCACCGAGCTCAGAGCCCTTCTCGTACAGGGAGACATCGTGCCCCCTCAAGGCCGCCACCCTAGCCGCCGACATACCTCCGGGACCACCCCCGACAACTACGACCCGTTTTTTCCTGTCGGCCCGCTTTATTGCCAATTCCCTCTCCCGGCCGGCCTGCGGATTGATGGCACAGTAGACAGGAGCCATTGTCCCAAGGACATCGATGCAGCCCTGATTACAGCCGATGCACATGCAGATGTCGTCCAGCCGTCCCTCTCGGGAGAGGTTCGGGAACTGGGGGTCCGCATGGAGTGCCCTGGCCATGGAGATAAAGTCGGACTTGCCTTCTTTCAGGATGCTGTCGGCAAAGGCGGCGTCGTTGATGCGGCCGGCAATGCTCACCGGGATGTTGACCGCCGCCTTGATCCCCTCGGCCAGGTGGACGTTGCATCCCAACGGCATCCCCATGGGCTGCACGATCGAGAAGGCGCTCTCGTAAACCCCGGCCGACACATCGATCAGATCAACGCCGGCTTCCTCGAACCTCTTGGCGATGATGATGACATCTTCGGGAGTGAGCCCCCCGTCGATGTACTCGTCACCAGGCACTCGGCAGGCGATCGGAAAATCGTCACCAACCGCCTTCCGGACCGCCGCAATCACCTCCAGCGGAAAGCGCATCCGCTTTTCAAACGTTCCGCCATATTCATCGGTTCTCTTGTTGGCGTACGGGGACATGAACTGGGCGATCAGGTAGCCGTGGGCACAGTGAAGTTCAACTATGTCAAAACCGGCTTCCTTTGACCGTCTGGCGGCTTCGCCGAATTTGTGAACCAGGGTCTTGATCTCCGCCACCTCAAGCTCCCGCGGCAGCTCAAAATAGCCCGGCACCGTGCATGTCACCGGCGACGGCCCGTGGGCCTGCACTCCAGTCACTGCCGAGTGACTCTGGCGACCTCCGTACACGAGTTCCAGGCCGATTTTAGCCCCCTGCTCATGGACCGCCTGCGTCAATCTCCTGTAACCCGGAATCTGGCGGTCATCATAGAGGCCCAGCTCCAGAACCCTCCCTTTGCCCAGAGGATCCACATAAGTTGCCTCGATGAGGATGAGCCCCACACCGCCGGCCGCCTTTGCCACCAGGTTATCGATATATTTCTGCGTTACGGAACCATAGGCATCCGCATAGTTCCGCTCCATCGGCGCACTGATGATCCTGTTCCTTATCCGCATTTTTCCGATTGTTCCGGGCTCGAACAGTTTTTCGAATTGACTCACAGATCCCTCCGGTGTTTCAAACTACTTTATTTTGCTTGCCACTGACAAAACTTCTGCCGGCAATCAATAGACCGCTCTTCCGCCGCTAATATCATAACAGGTGCCGGTGGAAAAACTGCACTCTTCCGATACAAGGAATTTAACCAGGGCCGCGACCTCTTCTGGCTTGCCGAAGCGCCCCATCGGAATCTTTGCCGCGATAGTTTTTTTCTGCTCATCGGACTGTTCCGCCGCCATCTTCCCTTCGATGATCGTTGGGGCAATCGAGTTCACCAATATGCCCTCCTGCGCCACTTCCAGCGCCAGACCCCTGGTGAATGCAATTACACCCCCCTTGGCAGACGTGTAGGCACACATGTTGGGATTGCCGTCTTTGCCGGCTATGGACGCTATGTTGACAATGCGCCCGCTCTTCTGTGCACGCATGGACTCTATGACCGCTTTACAGACCAAAAAAGTCCCCTTGAGATCGATAGACATGACTCTGTCCCAATCCTCAACAGGATACTCCCACACCGGGACACAGGGGCCAAGAATCCCGGCGCAGTTGACCGCTATATCGATCTTCTGAAAGGTCTTGATGACTTCATCGGACATCTCTTTGACCTGCTGCCACTGCGATATATCCGTCCGACAGATCAGCGCCTTCCGCCCCAGAGCACGCACCTCTTCGGCAACCTGCTGAAGCTGATCATTGCTGATGTCGACAAGAGCCACATCACTGCCGTCACTTGCCAGCCGTAACGCGACAGCCCTGCCGATACCCATCCCGGCTCCGGTTACAATCGACACCTTCCCAACTAAATCATTCGCCATTACCTTACGTCCCCTTTCGAGCTTTGTTCGATAAACATGTCAGAATCCTGCTGAACAACCGTCAAACCATAACTACATATATACCTGTCTATCCCTATATACATCTTGTGTCAAGCAAAAAAAACACCGCGACTGTCCGTGGTATACAATTTTTCTAACATATCTGAAAGCATGAGTTCCTCCCGATAGCCGCCTGAACTTCGATCAGGCATTCCATCCAGAAGAGGAACCCATGCTTCTCACATCAGCTGGTCATTATTTCGCCGGAACCATCTTCCCGCCCTTCAGGGCATAAATAACCACACCCTCTGCGGTAAGGAGGTGGTTTCTGCCGACAACAAATCCCCCCTTGCCGCCCTGCTGGCCGATCGCACGCTCATAGTTGTTCAGTTTGTAGTACGCATCACGGATGGCTGTCGCGTCATTGGGATTGCCGCTCTTTTTGAGGGCTTCAACCAGAAGGCTTATCGCGTCATAGGTACGGATAGCCTTCTCGTCGTGGTCGATTTTCTTACCCGCGAAAGCCTCTGTTTTGGCCCAGATCTTCTGCACCAGCGGCTTGGTGTTGTCAGCAATCGTTACGGTCTCCCAGCCATCAAAAAGTTCAGTCGAACCGAGCGACATCGATGCATTGATATTCGCGGCGCTGGTATGAATCGCATACGGCTTCCACCCTATCGCTTTCATTGCCCGTGCAAATACCGCGGTCTCCGCTTCGTAATCTGAGCAGATCAGTGCCTGGGCACCCGACTCTTTCAACTGCTTGGCCTGGATGCTGAGGTCCTTCGTCTTGGGCTCTGCCAGAGCGGTGCCAACCAAAGTGATGCCATAGGCGGATGCTTTCTCCTTGATCGTTGCCAGGGTGTC
>JBAVTM010000332.1:0-19959 GCA_049696195.1 Desulfuromonadaceae bacterium
CTTCGGAGCCCAATTTGACGTGGTTGACGGCTACTTCCACCGGGAACATCCTGCCGTCCTTGGTGCGCTGTTCGGACTCAAACGTCATTGATCCGCGCTGCCGGAGTGTGGCAAATTGTTCCGGCCACATGGCGGCGTTAAAGTGGGGATCAAAATCAGGAACAGTCAGCTGGAGCAACTCCTCCCTGGAGTAACCGAGAGAGCGGCAGGCAGCTTCGTTGACATCCACGATGCGGGCATCGGGAGCAATCCAGAATAGAGCGTCTGATGCGGACTCCAGACTGATACGCGCCCATTGCAGGGCCTCCTCCACCTGCTCCCGCCTGGCCAGGGTATCGGCAAGAGTGACATTGTTGTAGCTTGTCTTGGAGATCATCCGGGCCAGTTTTGAATAGAATCCCATTGCTTTCCGGACAGTCTCCCGACTCCAGCGTGGCACCCGGTCAAGCGCCGCCAGGTACTCTGCCTCGTCATAGCCGAAGCGCCGCGCCTGGGCGCGAAACAGCTCATAATCCGGCTTCTCGTCGTCGTAGAGAAACTGCCCCAGAAAAATGTTGCCGATATGCCTGTCACCAAGCATGATCGGGGTAGCAATGTCCCACATGTTGTTTTTGCAGCGGTATTCCTTGAAGGTTCCCGGCGGGACGCCGCTGGAGAGAGATATGTCGCTTTCGTGGCAGAATGCGCAGGATTCCGACACTGCCCGGTGGAATTTGACACAGATATCCTGCCATCCGGTACCGACCAGCACTGTGCCGTTGAGGTCGATGATGCCGACACCGATGCCGGTAAGGGCATAATAATCGTCCATCATCTCCTGAAGGGCAGTAACGTCGATGATGTCGGCCAGCTCGATGTTGGCTAAATCAGGCGAACTGGGTTTCTCTCCATAAATATGCTCTAGAGGCGTCATCGTCCCCCCAGGTTGAATTCGATGCCAAGCAACGTCAGATCGTCTGTCGTTGGATGTCCGTTTCCAAAACTCATAAGGGATTGGATGGCATTGGCACAGGTCATCTGGAGGGTTTCGCCGCCATCCGCTTGCAGTTGATGAATAAAGCGCTCCTCGCCGTAAAACTCCCCCCCCGTGTTTTGATACTCGACGATCCCGTCGGTGTAGAGAAAGAGTCTGTCGCCGGGCTCCATGGTAATTTCACCCTCATCGTAGGAGGCACTTTCTCCCAGGCCGATTATGGTCCCCCCTTCGCCAAGCGTTTCAATGCGGCCATCGGCCCTGATGAGATACGGTAATGGCAGCGCGGAATTGCTGTAGCGCACTTTGCCGCTTTGAGTGTCGAGGAGCAGGTAACAGATCGTGATATACTTCCCGAATCGCTCAATGGGATAGTCCCGATTCAGCCTGGCAAGGACCCCGGCCGGAGAGACAAGCTCATAGTGGGGAGGTGGAGGGATGATCCGCTTCAGAATCTGGCCCCTGAAAGGGTCAAGGGCCTGGGCCACGGAAGTGGCCACCATGGCTGCCGGAACCCCGTGTCCGCATACGTCCAGGACGTAAGCGCCAATGCGGGTTTCATCAAGCCTGAACACATTGAACAAGTCCCCCCCAACCCGTTCGCACGGTATGAACCGCCAGGCAAAGTTAAAGGATGTCCCCTTTAGCGGTTCGGACGGCAGCAGGCTCTGCTGGATTGCGGCGGCTGACGACAGACTCTCGTCGATTTCGTGCAATTTTTCCTGAAGCTGCCTGCGGGTTCTGAACAATGATTCGGACATGCGCTGCATGTTCAGGCAGTTGTTTACCTTGGCAAGGATCTCATGCTCATTCAACGGTCTGGAGATATGGTCGCTTGCTCCCAGTTCGAGTTCGTCGGCATTCCCGATGGAGAGGGACCATCCCGACAGGTCGATTACCGGGATATGGGCTGTCTCCTGGTTGTGCGCAAGTGCTACGCAGAGGTTGACCCCCTCCTTTCCCTGCATGGTGGTATTGACGATCACCAGGTCGGGATGTTCGGCAGCCGCCAGGGCCAGAGCTTCTTCACAGGTCGCAGCTTTCAGGACCGTATGGGATGCCTGTTCGAGAATGTCCCTAAGTTGGTTCATGCTGCCGCTGTTGTCATCGGCGACAAGGATCTTTGAAATCTCTTTTCCCCTGTCGGAACCGCCCAAATCGTAAGCAAAAGAGGCATGCACCTGCGTCAGGTTGCTTTTCCTGATGTAGGTGCGGAGGAACTCCTTGTCGGCCGATGTCAGGTCGAGGAACTGCAACCCCATGCCTGTCGGAAGTTCAGGCCGTTGCAGGAGTTCCGGATGGTTTGTCCAGGCGACCCTGGCGTTGCAAGTTAGCCGCAGTTTACTGTCCGGAAAGAGGAACTCCAGTTTAAGGGTGGTACCTGTCACCAGATGGTGGTCGGTTTCAAGGAAAAGGCCGCCGGTGCTCAGATTGATGGAGTGACCGGTCAGGAGGCTTCGGTGGTCCGGCCCATAATGGACAAGGAGCCTGGCCGAGTAACGGGGGGCGGAATGATTATCGATGCGGAGGAATTTATGGGTCGTTTTCAGTAATTCGTGGCGGTTGATCGGCTTCTGGACGATGGCGTCGCAACCGACCTCCCGGCAACGTTTCAGATCATCCTCCCTCTTCCCCTGGATAACCATGACGACCGGTATACCCCGGTATCGCTCGTCTTCCTTGATGGTCCGGCAGCACTCATCACCGTTCATGCCCTGCATGTACAGGTTCAGGAAGATCAAGTCAGGTTTTATTTCCTTGGCCAAGGCCAGGGCTTTCTTTCCGCTGTCTGTCGTGATGAGTTCAAATTCTTCCCGGTGCAGGAAGGTCTTCTCCAGCCTGAGAAAAAGCTCCGGATCGTCGGCAAGCAGTATCTTTCTCTTTCTCATATGCGTTCCTTTCGTCCGCTGTTTCTCTCCATGGCATCTTCGCCGGCACGACCAGGTGGCAGCAACAGTTATCCGCTCATTCTCCGGTTATTCTCGGCATAATTACTCACACTCAATAACTTGCCTACCCCCCACTTGCCTACCCCCTTATTGTACCCGGGCTTTCTGGTTGTCAAGCTATTATGCCTCCCGTCTTTCTTGCCTTTGATTGTCTCGATTTCCAGGGAGGTTGTGACCTCAGCGCCGACGACAACTCCGCCGGTTTCAAGGGACTTGTTCCAACGGGAGTAGGGTTTTTCAGGGTTGCCCTGGTACGGAGTACACCTCCTGGCCCTGTTCCTACCAGCTGTTACGTCGGGAACCTGCGGGCCAGGTCATTGTCGATCACATAGACACAGACCTCCTTTGCGCTCTGTTTGGTGTAATGATACTTGGCAGCGCAAAGGTTGCTGATAAGAAATGAGACATCGTCGCGGATTCGCTTGTCGTAGGTCTTGAAGTCCTCGGTGTCGTAATCCTTGATCGCACGGCGGAAGTTGGCGTTATCGAGAAACGGTTCCAGTACTTTTCCCTTCAGATTGTGGACATAGCGTTCGTGGAGCGACAGGTAGAGTCCCGTTTCCTTGGGATCTTTCCCCTCCGCGAGGATCTCCTGGGTCAGGGTCCGGGAGGCATATTCCTTCTGGGTCTCGCGTCGGAAATCGTGACGCGTACTCTCTTCGATCGCCGTTCCGAGAAGCCGCTCCTCGATGGCGCGCAGAAATTCTTCTGTAATCTCCAGCTTTTCGTTGGTAAAACGGCAGATCGCCACCGCGCCCGGCTCAAAACTGACCGCAAACATGTAATTGAGCAGGTCCCGGGCAATCTGTTCCTCGTTGTAGTAGTAGAGCGACTCCTTGACCTCCTGCAGCACCGAATAGTTATAGTTCCGGAGCAGCGAATCGAGGAATCCATCCGGCAGCATCTCCTTCAAGTCCGTACGCCACTTGGTGAAGAACGTGTTGAGACTGGACATGGAGATAAGTTCGTCCTTGCGGGCATAGGCCGCATAGAACTCGCTGAAAATCTTGATGGAATCGCGGCCGGAAAAACCGGTAACCCCTTCGTTCTCCGACTCGTCGATGATCCGTCTCCGCCGTTTGGCGGTGAGACGCTTGCGGTCCTCCTCGGAGAGCCATGCGGGGATATGACCGGTATACATTTCCATCTTGAGTATCTGCAGGTTCTCGTCGCAATACTGCCCGTATTTTTCGGGTTCTTCGATCCATTCCAGCAGCGCTTCTGACGTGGTATTCATCCGGGTGGAAATGATCGTGCGGGCAAAATTATGCAGGACGCGGGGGATGAAACTCTCGTCGATATGCTTGCCGAAGATGTTGCGGTAGATCTCCACCTCGGTGTTCAGATCCATTACATACGGGATATTGATGAACTCGATCCGGTCGGTAAAGGACTGAAACCCCTCGATGGTCTTCTCATCCTCCGGGTTCATCAGGGCGATGAAGAGCGATCTGACGTTCTCCTCCAGATCCTCCACCTTGTGGATCCCCTCGCTGATGATGTTGTGCAGCTCAAACAGGCGCTCGGCGTTGTGGGACTTTACATCCATCAGCGCATAGATGCCGTTATTGGTCTTGGCAAAACTCGAATAGAGGTACTTGACCGCATTGCTGTCGCCCAAAAGGATATCGATTTTGCGCTGCAGCTGCTCGTTGGTCATGACATTCTGCTTCATCGGCTTGTCGCCCGGATTAAAGACGGCGATACCTTCTCCCAGGCGACGGTTGATGCGGTAGGGACGGGCATGGATCATGCGGTAGATCTCCCCGGAGTTGGGGAGATGCTTGATCAGGGCGTCGAAGATGGAGCTGCAGATGGTGCAGGGGGTCTCACGGAAGACCCACTCGAATTCCTTGTCGGTGAAAAGTTTCCACTTGAACTCATCGTTTTTGAAGAGGTCGTCGAAAAACAGGCGCCGGTCCCGCTTGGGAACCAACAGGAGCGGGTGGTCATGGGATGGACAGGTTATCTCCACGAAATCGCCGTTCCGGTACAGGGTGTTCTTCATTTCGGCCAGTTCGGCCTGCCCCAGTTCATATTCGTCGAGCAGGGTCGAAAGCCGGTCGACAAACGACGCCATCTGGGTTTCGTTGATCTTCGCCAGTATCCTCCGGTCAAGCCTCCATACAACCTCGTAGCGTGTTCCCGCCTCGCTGTTGGCGTACTCCTCGAATTTAAGCAGCAGGTTGTTGAGAAAAGTGCTCTTCCCTGAACCGGGGGGACCTTCGAAGATGTAGATCTTGTTCTGCTGTGCGCTCCCCTTCATCGCATCGACGTGGTTTATGAAGCGGTTGGCAAAGAGCCGATCGGCGAAGAAGGGGCGATCGGTATCATTGACAAAAAGGTTTCGGCAATCGTAGTCCACATAGTTGATCGATTCCGGGTCATCGGGATACTCGTCGCGCCCGACTCCGACATAGGTGCGAACCATGTCATGAAAGGTCTGGAATACATTGCGTACGACCGCGTCAGGGCGCGCGGTCAGAATCTTCAGGAAATCATCGAAGGTGATCGTCTGACTCTGCTCCCGTTCGCTGATCTTGCGATTGAGATGCTTTATGGCCTTATCGACATTTGACATGATGTCCCCAGTCACAGTTTCTTTTTGGACAGCACCTTCCCGTTCATCGAATAGAGCACCCTCTGCCAGGTGATTTCCTCTTCACGGGGCTCCTCCTGCCGTGCCGTGGATGCCGGCGCAGCCGCAACCTCTGCCTCACTGGTCTCCAGATGAACCGGCCCCCCCCACAGGTATTCGATGCCTATCATCGTATTGGCGATATACTCCTGTACCAGCTGTTTTCCCTCGAATGTATGGTTCAGGTGAAGCGAGCCTTCGATCCCCCTGGTCTGGTCGATGGTGATGACCGGGGGATGGTAGAGGGAACTCAACACCATCTGCTGATAATCATGCGCCTTGCGGCTCTTGACAAAGTACTGCCAGACCATGCGCTGCTGATCGAGCCGTTTGCCGGCGACAAACAGCTGGTGGCGGTCCATGAAGTCCTGTTCCAGATGGTTTTTCAGGAAGAGGTAGTCGCACAGGTTTTCACGCACCGTAAAGATGAAGTCGCGCCCCGTTGCCGCGCCGCTGTCGAATTGTTTGCGCTGGTCGGCCTTCAGGATCCGCTGGTATGCGAAGGAGAGTCGCCCTTTGTCGGCCTGTTCCTCAATGTGGCTGAAGAGCCGCATCCCCAGTGCATACGGGTTCATCCCGACCCTCGACATCGAGGTGACGCCGGCATGGACCCGGGCAAAATCCACTTCATGCCCCTTGATGCGGTCATCCTGCAGAAACAGGAACTCGTGCCAGTAGCTGGCCCATCCCTCGTTCATGATTTTGGTCCGGATCTGGGGCTGAAAGAACAGGGAGGTCTTGCGAACGATCTCCAGAATCGACCGCATCCAGACGTTCTCATCCCTGGCCAGAAACTCCGAATTATCCAGCAGGAAGCGGAGCAGGTCGCGCTTCCTGACCGGCTGCGCCTCACCGGAACGGGCAAAGTGCGCCTCCAGTTCCGGATAGCGCCGTTCCGCCTCGGCGAAGAAGGTTTTTTCTCCCTGTTCGCCAAATGCCTTCAGACATTCATTGTAGCGCCCCACCTCCTTGATGTAGTCGCTCACCGAAACTTTTTTCTCCGCCTGGAGAAAAACATCAAAATAGTAATCGAGCCGGGACGAACACTCCGCTTCCGGGGTGGTGAAGCGGTCCACCAGATCGCCATGGTAATCGACCAGGTTGTCGATCCCCCGGGCAAATTCGATCACGTAGTCAACCCATCGCCCCTTCTCGGCGCGCAGTCTGGCGATTACCCGTTTGTCGGAGAGGGCTTGCCCTGTAAAATCGTAGTCCCAGGTATTACGGAAATAGAGGTTGTTCTGAAAAAAATCGATGTGGGCCAGGACGTGATAGAAGATCATCACATTCAGCCAGTCCGGGTTGTTGTCGTTGTAAAACGATATTGGCGGCCGGGTATTGATGACCGTTTCATAGGGGTTATGGGGATAGAGTTCGTACTTCCCCTTCTCCCGCAAAACCTCGACGTCGTGCACCCAGTAGTCGTAGAGCGTCGGGATCATCACCTTGGGGGAAAGTTCCAGCAGATCGCGGTTGGTGACGACGTATTCCAGGCTCTCGTCGGTAAAGGAAAGGCCGGCCGCCCGGGCGCGCTCCTTGCACCCTTCCATGATACTTTTGGTATGTTGATTGATAAGTTCCATATAAAATCCAGGTTAAGGTTGAGGTTGAGGTTCCGATTTTAAAGGCATTTTATTTTCCTTATCTCAACCTGTGAGCGAAGCGAACTAAAACTAAGCCTGAAGCTCATGAAATGAGCTTCCTGATCCCCTCGATCAGCCGCGGTTCGTCGGCATCCTCCGTCATTATGTCCATTCTGAGCAGTTCCGCCTTGTCCTTCAGTAACCCCGAATTTCTCAAGTAGCGGGCTACTTCGGTCCCGCCGGTCTCTCCTTGCCCATGTTCGGCGATGGTTATCCCCACCCGGCTCGCGTAGTTCAGAATTTTCTCCAACTCCGGGATCGCCTTCTGGCCGCCTTCATCCCAGTCATCACCGTCGGTGCCGTGAAAAACGTAGATGTTGTAATCCCGCGCCAGGTTATCCTTTTGCACGATCTCATTGACGAGACGATACGCGCTGGAAACCTGTGTCCCGCCCGCAACCCTGGAGTTGTAATAGGTGTAGAAGTCCGGCACCTCCTTGGCCTCGGTGTCATGCAGGATGAAGCGGCATTCGGCCTGACCGCCATACTGATAGAGCAGCCAGCTGTAGATCAGCACATGCTGGGATACGATCAGATCGGTAACCTTGCCGGCCATGGAGCCGGAATAATCACGCAGGAAGAAGAGCATCGCCTGCGGTTCATAATCCTTTTCCCGGGAGAATACACGGTATACCTTGTCGTGCGGCGCGATCAGAAAACGGGTCGGGTCGATGTCCGCCACGTCAGGGAGGTTTCCCAGGGCGATGTTTGTTTCGACAATCTTGCGCAGGGTCGCCTTCTTATCCAGCACCTGGCCGAAGCCGCGGTTCTTGTCGGTCAGATCGTAGGTGTAGCGGGTGAAGGAGCGCTTCTTTCCCTTCTCTTTCAGGTTCGGCAGCTGGAATTTTTCGGCCAGTGACTTGCCCAGATCATAGGCGGAGGATTCCAGTTCATGATTCTCGCCTTCTCCCTGTCCCGGCCCGCTTCCCGGTTCGCCGCCCTCATCGCGGACCGGCTGTTCCCCGATGACCTCTCCCTCTTCCCCATCACCGCTGCCGCCGGATTCGCCGCCTTCGCCCGGAGGGTGCACCGTCGGATCATGAAAAAACTTTTCCTCCACCGTGGTCGGAACGACCACCACTTTACCCGTACGGCCGCGACCCGGCTTCACCAGTTTGCCCACCCGGATCTTGCGGGGAAAACCGTCCTGCTCCCGCTGCCGGTCGCGCTCCAGCAGTTCATCCAGGGATTTCGCCAGCGCGGTGGAGCTTACGTGCGGCGTCACCGCCTGCCGCAGTACGAGCAGGTCACCATCGGCATAGATGCTGCGGCCGAACCGTGCCGGATCGCCCTTCTGCGGCATATCGTCCGGCGGCAGGGAGTGGCCGTCCGGCACTGTCGCCAGCTCGGCCCGCATCCGCGCCTCCCGCTCGGGGGTAAGGCCGCGTTCTTTCAGTTCTTCAAGGTATGTAAGCAGGTCGTTTTGCATAAGAACCGCTCTTAATTTTCGTCCTCCTGCGTGCAGAAATACTCGATCGTCTTCTGCGCGCAGGTCCGGCAGTAACCCAGCTTATGCAGCATGGTCGTGATCATCCGGTCGTAGAGCTTCTGGTTCTCCTCGTTGGTCCGGTTGGCCAGTGCGCCGATCAGGCTGCCGGCGCCGGCGATATCGGACTTCAGGCGCACATCGGTGATCGCCTTGACCAGTTCCAGGTTGTCCATGAAGTCGTAATTGGGGTCCATGGAGATCTTCTGCCCGTAAATCTTGCGGATGGAGGTGCGGAACGAATCCCGCTGTTCCTCGGTTTTCAGGCCGATCCGTTCCTCGACGCTCTTCACGTATCGCTCGTCGATCTTCAGTGCGCGCAGTTCTCCGCTCTGGGGATCCTTGTATTTCCACATCCGGTCCGGTCCCAGGTTCTCCGCATCGATGCCGATAATCATGTTCACGTAGTTCATCACATCCTTGCGGATCGCGTACGGTTCATCCATATAGGCGTTGAACATCTCGGTCATGATCCGCTCCCGGTAAAGCCCCTTGGCGATCTTGAGATCTTCCAGGTACTTGGCCCGGTCATTGGTATCGACCACATAGTCGAGCACGACCCGTTCAAGGGTCCTGAACACGTCGTAGGCGAACATGCAGCGCCCTTCATTGGTCTCGGAGTTCTCCACCTGGAGCTGGATGGAGCGGCCGAGGCTCCGGTGCCCCAGCCCCTTCTGTCCGAAGCGTTTGGTGATGTCGGGGTCCTGGCCGAGGGTGTCGATCACTTCGGCCAGCGCCTTGATGCTCTTCTCGCCCGCTACTTCCCCTGCAGCCAGCTTCATGGTTTCGATGGAGGTGAGCTTTTCCGAACGGGGCAGGCGGGTCAATACAACCCCCACGGAAGCGGCGTAGTTAAGGTTCGGATCCTGATGCAGCGCCTCCTTGGTCAGGGTGGTTTTGGCTTCGCTGCCGATGGCATAGGAGGTGAGACCTTCCTGGAGCCGGTAATTGGTGTTGTGGGAAACATAGCAGATCCGGCAGCGGTCGACGATCGGCGCCTCCTCCTTCTCCGACAGGAAGCGGTTGAACTCGGAATTGTTGCTGGTGGCGATGATCAGCGAGTCGATCGGCCACCGGTAACCGTCGATCTCGATTGCCCTGTTCTGTATTACCCCCAGATAGACCTGGACCAGATCCTTCTTGTTCTTGAAGATTTCGTCGGAAAAATGGATGCCGCCGCCGGCGACCCGGGCCAGGGCTCCGCGCCGCAGATCGAACCGGTAGGGGTTGTTGGTGTCGGAGATATGCAGCAGACGCTGGATCGACTCTTCGCCGAGCAGGTCTACCGATGACGAGGTGATCTTGTCCTTGGCCGGATACTTGCCGGTCACGGTGCCGAGGCTCTCGCTCATCGGCACCGGAATAACCTCGATAAAATCGAGCATCCGCTCCAGGTTCCCGTCGCAGAATTCGCGGATATCGTTCCAGATATAGCCGCTGCATGCTCCCATGGGGCGGTAGTTCTCGTAAAGGATGTCAATGGCGGCATCGTCAAGCCCCCCCTGCTCGGCGAGGAAACGGCGATTGTCATCGACGGCGTCGCTCAGGTTCATCGCCAGAATCATCGGATCTTCATAGGTCTGGGAGTCGATGATGTTTATCTTGCCGTAATGTCCCAGTTGCGAGAGACCGTTATAGCGGAAGGTATAGCGGCGGTTTGCAGGTATCGTCAGGAAGTCCCGGTACCGGCTGCAGAGGAACTCGACGAAGAAGGTCTTGCCGTTGCCCGGTTCGCCGACCAGCACGAATGCCATCTCCTTGCTGGAGCCCCCTTCGGCGGCATCCTTGACATAGGAGACGAAGCTGTTGATCTCGTCGAACATGCCGATGGTGTGTTTCTTGCCGCTCCGGAACAGCCTGAAATCGTAGGTGGTTCTGCCGTTCACCACCACCTTGTCGAATCCCTCTCCGAGAATCATCCGTGCCACAGATTGAAAGGCGTTCTCGAAAACCCTTTCGCCTTCTTTCAGGGCAACAATATGCCGGCTCAACTTTTCATAGGCAGCCATGGTCGTCCTCCGTACTGATGTCGATTCCGGTTTCATCCGCGGCGGATTGAAACGGATAAAAATGCTCTTGTATTCTAATTATTACCTATGTTCAGATTTTGGCAAGCCATTATTTATGCCATTATGCAGATCCTGAAACATGCTATAAGGTCATGCAGCGGTGCGGCAGTATTTTAACAAGGCGTGGAGAAGAGACCATGGACGAAGAGGCTTTTGACATCCCGTTGGACCGGATCAACCCGGATACACTGCGGAAGATGGTTGAGGAATTTGTCACCCGTGATTGGAGCGAAATGACCGATTCCGGATATACACTGGATGAGAAAGTTGACCAGGTGCTCCAACAGCTGCATGACAAACGGGCCAGAATCGTTTACGATGGTGCGACCGAGTCGTGGAACATTATTCCCTGCCGGTAACAGAAACCAGGAGGCTATTGTGAAGATACTCGCGATAATAGGGAGCCCTCGCGGGATGCAGGGAAACACCGGCCGTCTTTTGGAGGAACTGCTGTCCGGAGCCGCCGAAACCGGAGCCGAAACGGAA
The DNA here is from genome assembly GCA_049696195.1 of Desulfuromonadaceae bacterium. GTDB lineage: Bacteria > Desulfobacterota > Desulfuromonadia > Geobacterales > Pseudopelobacteraceae > JACRCG01. The sequence continues at coordinate 11,245 of JBAVTM010000332.1, forward strand.
ATCCTCTCCCTGAAAAACCTGAATGTCCAGCCCTGTGTCGCCTGCGACGTCTGCCACAAGACCGGGATCTGCAACATCAAGGACGACTACGAGGGAATCAAGGAAAAGCTGCTTGTCTGTGACGGGTTCATTCTGGCCAGTCCGAACTACATCTTCAGCGTATCTGCCCAGATGAAGGCGCTGTTTGACCGCTGCAACGGCCTGATTCACTGCATGGCACTGGGAGGGAAGTACGCAGCCGTGGTCGAGACCTCGGGGGGCGGCGATGACAATGAGGTTATCACCTACATGGAGCGCTTCGTAAATACCCTCGGTGCGAATTCGGTCGGCGGTGTCGGCTCTCCCATGGCAGGGATCAGAACCTTTCCCGATGAAACGAATCTGTATGAAAAGGCACGCAGTCTGGGGCGGGAACTGTGTCGGTCTGTCGCCGAGGGACGTACTTTTCCGGAACAGGATTCGCTCATTAACGGCCTCACGGCACGAATGTCGGGACTCGTTGATTTCATGAAAGAGCAGTGGGTGTTCGAACGGGAATACTGGGAGAAGAAACGCTCGAAGTAGGCCATGTTTGAAGTCCTGAGCAGCGAAGAGAAGGATACAGCGGTGCGCCTGGGTTTGCCCGTCCCGGGGCGGTAACCACTGACAAGCCTGATGGGCTATTACAATCGTATCGGAGCCATAATGAAAAAATCAGCCGGAGCAAAGACGTTGCTCTTCCCGACCCCGGTCATGATGGTCGGCACCTATGACCAGGCGGGCAAACCCAACCTGATGACCGCCGCCTGGGGCGGCATCTGCAGTTCCCAGCCGCCCAGCATTGCCGTGTCGCTGCGCAAGGCGACCTATTCCCACGGGTGCATCGTGGAGCGAAAGGCCTTCACCGTCGGCATAGCCTGCGAGGGGAAGATGGCGGAGGCCGATTACGTCGGGATAGTTTCAGGGCGCGACGGGGACAAGTTTGCCGCCGCCGGGTTGACCCCCGTCAGGAGCGAACTGGTGGATGCCCCCTACGCAGCGGAGTTCCCGGTGGTTCTGGAGTGCCGCCTGCTTCACATCGTTGAAGTCGGGCTGCACACCCAGTTCATCGGCGAGATTGTCGATGTGAAGGGGGATGAAGAGGTGTTCGGTGACGATGGCACCCTCGACATCATGAAAATAAAGCCGCTCATCTTTGATACCTCTCACCGGGGATACCACGGCGTCGGGCCGCTCCTGGGGAAAGCATTTACCGTCGGAAAAACGAAAGGATGACCATGTCTCGATTAACCATTGTAGCGAAGCTTGTCGCGAAAAAGGAATCCGTGGAAACAGTCAAGAGCGAACTGCTGAAGCTGGTCGCACCGACCAGGGGAGAGGAGGGATGCATCGATTACAATCTGCACCAGGACAATGACCATCCCGCCCTGTTCATCTTCTACGAAAACTGGGAGAGCGCCGCCTGCCTTGAAAGGCATATAAACAGCGCCCATTACAAAGCCTACGCCGGAGCGGTTGCGGGCCTGATTGAAGAGAAAGCCGTTCACAAAATGACCCGGATCGAATAAGGACACCAAGGAGCTCCATCATGAATGAATTGAATCCAATCTACACACGTACCGCAGACCAGACGGTGGCCAGGCAGAATACCCTCATCCGCCAGGTATACGCCTGGATGGGCGCCGGACTGACCGTCACCGCCATTACGGCGCTGATCACACTCTCCTCGCCGGCGATTCTCACTGCTATCGTGGGGAACCGGCTGCTGTTCTTCGGGCTGATGATCGGAGAACTGGCCCTGGTCTTTACACTGTCCGGCGCCATCAACCGGTTGAGCGCCGCCACGGCAACGCTCATATTCATCGCCTACTCGGCGCTCAACGGGGTCACCCTTTCAGTTGTGGCCCTGGTCTACACCGCCAACTCGATCGCCTCCACCTTCGTTGTCACTGCCGGCATGTTCGGGGCCATGAGCGTCTACGGCTACGTAACCAGGCGTGACCTGACCTCGTGGGGGAGCTTTCTGTTCATGGGGCTGATCGGCGTGGTGATCGCCTCGGTCGTCAACATCTTTGTCGGGAGCAGCGCGGTATCATGGGTGATATCCGGGGTCGGGGTGGTCGTCTTCACCGGATTGACCGCGTATGACACCTGGAAGATCAAGGAGATGGCGGCCCGGGGAACAGAGGGGCGAAAGCCGGCTATCCTCGGCGCATTGACGCTCTATCTCGATTTCATCAACCTCTTTCTCATGCTGCTCAGGTTCACCGGCAACCGGCGCTGATTCGCCCATGACCCGGGCATCAACACGTGCGAACGGGGATTGACAGCCTATGAACGCCATGAAAGCATGCCTCTGTACGATTCTTGCTGCCGTTCTGCTGCTCCCCGCGGCGTGCAGCAGAACGCCGCAGCTGCCGCTGTTGGCTGCCGACGCCACGATCCTGGCATTTGGCGACAGCATCACCGCCGGCACCGGCGCCGGGGAGACCGAGAGTTACCCGGCGGTTCTGGCGCGCCTGACCGGGCGGGTCGTGGTCAACGCCGGTGTGCCGGGCGAAGTCTCGGCCGCCGGTGTGCAGCGGCTGCCGGAGCTGCTCGAACGGCACCGTCCTGCGCTGCTGATCCTCTGCCACGGCGGCAATGATCTGCTTGCCCGCCGGGATCACCAGCTGATTGCCGGAAATCTGCGCGCCATGCTGCGCATCGCCGGAGAACGCGGAGTGCCGGTGCTGCTGGTTGCAGTTCCGTCACTCGGTTTCACGCTTACACCGCCCCCCCTGTATGAAGAGCTGGCCGGAGAGTTCAATATTCCGGTCGAGAAGAAGGGGTTGTCGCATATCCTGGGGAAGAGCGCTCTCAAGTCGGATTATATCCATCCCAACGCGGCCGGGTACCGGCTGTTGGCCGAAGATCTGGCCGCGCTGCTGAAAAAGAGCGGGGCGCTCCCCGCATCGTGACAATCGGGATAATTTTCCGTTTGTACTAACATTTAGGAGGCACCATGCAGTTCTTCGACATCCTGTACCGATTGTCGGTCAGTCTCTGGGCCGGCGGCAACGCCATATTCACGCTGCTGCTGACGCCGATCCTCTTTAAAACCGAGAGCCGCGACGTTGCGGGGCGTATCGTCGGAAACCTGTTCCCCGGATATTTCCGGTGGGGGATGGCCTGCGGCGTGGTCGCGCTGGTCTGCCGCCTGGCCGGTCGCGGTTTCGATCACAAGCTGCCGGTGATTGTGCTCGCTGCCATGCTGGCGGTGACGTCATTCCAGGCGTTCTACGTGGAGCCTCGCGCCGCGGAGCTGAAGCGTCGGATCGTCTCCTTCGAAACGACCAGCAAGGAGGATCCGTTGCGGAAGGATTTTTCGAAGCTTCACGCCGTTTCGGCGGTGTGCAATCTGACCGTGCTGGCGGGCGGGGTGCTGCTGGTGGTGCTGCCGTAGGTTATGCCGCCGCCCCCCCGTTTGCCCCCTGGAGAAACAATGAAGAAACCGTTTTGTACGTGGGAAGGTGATACCCTGGTGCTCAATATTCTCGGCACGCCCAATGCCAAGCGGGACGCCGTCGGCAAGGTGAAGGGGCATCAGCTCTGCGTCAGTGTCACGGCGGTGCCGCGAGCCGGGAAGGCGACCGACCATATGGTCCGTTTTCTGGCAGAAGAGTTTGGCGTATCGGTCGGTGATATTCAGGTGGTGTTCGGGCGGATGAATGTCAACAAACAGCTGCGGATCAAGGCGCCCAAACGGCTGCCGTCAGTCATCGGGCAGATGGAGTTATGCTGACTCGTCCGTTTATCCCTCCGTGTCCGAACGCTTTGCGTCAGATATGAAAGTGACTAAAACTATGATCCCAGTGCTGACCATGGTGATTCTCATGACATCCAGCGTCCAGGCCGCTTCCGTACCAACCCTTCCGCCCTGTCCCTCAAAACCGAACTGCGTCTCCAGCCAGGCCGCCGACGATCATCGCATCGAACCGTTCAAGGTTGCGGAAGCCGCCGGTCCGGGGTTCGAGAGGCTCAGGCAGCAGCTCACCCGGCGCAGTGACACAACGGTGATATCGTTCGACGACACGACGATCCGGGTCGAGTTCAGAACCCTCCTCGGCTTTGTTGACGACGCCCTGTTCGTGCTGGACCCGGCCACCAACACCATCCATATTCGTTCAGCCGCCCGCCTCGGATATTGGGACCTGGGCAAGAACCGCAGCCGGCTGGAAGAAATCCGGCAATCGTTTGAAGGAGTCCGCAACTAATGGCAAAAGGGTATCTGGCAAACAGGGAACGGCTGGAAGAGATCAGCGCCTTCGGCAAGGCGGTCGGCAAGCGGGGCGGCTTCAAGTGCGAATGGTGCGAAAGCAAGGATGATCTGCGGGTATGGGATGGTCAGCCCGATCGGTCGCCCGGCATGGAAACGCTCGCCCTTCTCTGCCGGCGATGTCGGGAATGGGCGGACGGCAGAAAAGCCGACCCGAATGAACTGCGCTCGATCCGCAACGCCCTCTGGAGCGATGTGCCTGCCGTTGCAGAGGGCGCCGCCCGGGTATTGGCGCAATGCAGGGAACCGTGGGTACGGGAGGCGATTGAAGAAAGCTTTATTGATGACGCGGTCAAGGCTGATCTGTTGAAGTAAAATACCGGATTGCACGGAGGCAGCAGATGAAGATAGGGTTTGTTGGGCTGGGGATCATGGGGAGCGCGATGGCGGCAAACCTGATCAAGGCTGGTTTTGATGTGACGGTATGGAACCGTTCGGCAGAGAGGTGTGCAGCGCTCGCAGAGATGGGGGGCGCAGTCGCCGCTTCGCCCCGGATGGCGGCAGAGTGTTCCGATGTCGTGATCGCGATGATGGCTGATCCCCGTGCCGTACTGTCGGTCCGGGACGGGACGGACGGGATCGTTGCCGGCCTGAAGCCTGGCGCGGGGTATCTGGACATGTCCACGGTGGATGCTGAAACCTCGAACGAATCCGCCCGACTGGCACATGAAAGGGGGGGGCTGTTTCTGGAGGCGCCGGTCGCCGGGAGCAGGAAACCGGCCGAGGACGCAACCCTGACGATCATGGCGGCGGGTGACCGGCCTCTGTACGACACGGCACTCCCCGCCCTGGAAGCGATGGGGAAGAAGATCCTCTTTCTTGGCGACGTCGGGAACGCGGCCCGCATGAAGCTGGCCAACAACCTCGTGATGTCCGGCATGCTGACCGCGCTCTGCGAGGGGATGGCACTGGCGTCGGGGAGCGGCCTTGATACCGCCCAGTTCCTGGAGGTACTCGACTCCGGTGCGGTTTCGAACCCGATGTTTCGCTTGAAGGGGCCTCAGATCGCCGCCAACAGGGAATTTCCAACCGCCTTTCCGCTCAAGCATATGCAGAAAGACCTGCGCCTGGCGCTCCGGTTGGCGGAAGAGATCGGCCAGCCGCTCTTTGCGACGGCAACGGTGAATGAACTCTATAAAAAGGCCCTCGCAGAAGGGCTCGGGGAGTCCGATTTTGCCGCTGTCAGCCGTGTCATCAGAAAGTAAGGCGGCTAACCTGCGGAGTAAGAACGAGGATGTTGCCAACGCATAAAGGCAGACCATAAAAATCTGTTCCTGACAGGTAGTGTTTGCCCCTTTTTTTCTTTATGTTATCCACACCGTTACGTCTTCATTAAAAATATCGATACACGACAATTTCAATGTGGATCGTATACAGGGTAAAATAACTATTGACACGAGATATCAGGTAGTTACGGGACGTGATTATTCATTATGCAAACCGGTGAAGACCTCAATAACACTTGATTTTTTATGAGGCTCATTCTCTCTTTCAACAGGTTATCCACAGCCTTTGTGGAGAGCACTTTTTACCCTTGTTTAACGTGCTGTTTTGAGTAAATTTCATCCGGCTGAAATTACGCGTCCGGCCATCGGTCGAAAGTCACCGGCCAAAACCAACAACGCTTTGGCGGAACTATTCTCTCCAACATGCTTTTACTGGAAAGTTGTATTATAGGAAGTTATGCGGCGAGTGGTGAAAATATGCTTTTCGACGCTTTATATTGCTACGATTGCAAAAGCTACAAATACACATACACCAGCCATTAAAAATAGTGCCAGAAGAAATATGCCGTCCGCAAAACGTTCTATTCGATGCATCCGCTTATATCTTCGTGTTCGCATCGCCCAATAGGACAGGATACATGACGTGAGAAACATCAACGCATCTAGCGCCAGAAGATCGTCTGCCAGCGTGTCAACGCTCCGAATGCTGATTATCACACGAATTAATCCTATTACCGTCAGACATACACCAACCATCGCCGCTGAGACAGTAAAGATGTGAGTGCAAATATTCTCTTCGAGATAAATCTCTGAATCATGATTTGTCATAACCGGCTTCACCTCGCCAGGGGCTATCGAACGCAGTCCATGATGTACACGTAGTCGCTTAAAAATAGTGCAACGCGCGTAGGGTTCAGGTTTTTCATGTAGTGATATTTTTGTGGGACAGCACTGTGATGAAAGGAGAACAGCCATGGCAATGACCGTTGAAATCAAAGGAAACAAACTCTGTATCGAAATAGACCTGGAAAAACCGACGCCGTCGGCATCCGGCAAAACCCTGGTGGTCGCCAGCACGCGGGGAAATGCCGTTACCACCGCCGAAGTGGACGGCAAACCGATCACCATCGGGCTTAACGCCTATATCAAACCGTAATGAAGGCGGAGGTCTATTCGATTACATACAGGATACCGTTGACGGATGCCCAGCAGGCCAGGCTCGACAGAAGGTGGCCTGACGGCGACCCGTTCATTTCCTATGAAAGGATTGAATCCCTGCTTGAGCCGCTTCCTGTCGAAGACCTCTACTGGTCAGACCACACGGGACAGTATCTTTATTTTACCGTGCGCGGAGACGATATCGAAGGAACCGTTGCCGAAGTGGTTGAAAGGCTCGAAACAAAACTGGGCAAGGTATGATCCCGTACAACCCGTGAGCTGACCGACGTGCGTGACCGTTTGGCTATTAGAGCTGCCGCTGGAAATGTGGTCGGCACTACCCGTTTGCCAGAATCAACCGCAGCTTCTCCGCGTAGCTTCTGCCTGCCTGGTCGTCGGTGACAATCTCGATTTCACTTGCGTTGCGCACCCCCAGCCCCAGTTCCACGGCCCGGGCAATCTGTCCCTGGGAAAAGATCGGCTTCTCCATGATTTCACGGTTGCTGCCCAACTCCTTGAGGATCGCCAGTCCGACCGCATCGATGGCAATCCGGTCGGTGCCGGCCAGGATCACGTCAGCACGCTTTTTCGGCCCCTTCATCGGCCCCTTGTCCACGAAGGCTTCGATCCCGTCGAGCAGGATCAACGCCGGGGTGTAGGCCTTATTGATTTCGGCGATCATTTTTCGCTGGCTGAGAAAAGAGGTATGGAGTTCCCGCATGTTGCTCTTGTTCACGATGCCCACGGAGAGCTTGAGGGACATGCTGAAGACCCCGCCGTAGCCGTGGGTTTTCAGGCAACAGGTGGTAACGATGCACTCGGCGTCGAGAACCGGCTTTGCCACCAGGAAACCTTCGTGCCAGTGGTTGTTAGGCGGGTTCACTCTCACCCACTCCGACGGGGGAAGCTCCTCAAAATCGATGAGCCCTACGTCAAGCCGTCGGCAGAGTTCGTAAATTCCCTTCTCCCTGAGCACATCGGCGGTATCGGGAGGGCCGCTCCGCTCGCCTATAGTGATGGTTTGCGCTCCCATCCCCTTCAACTCGGCAACCAGGTGAATCAGGGTGTCGTTGTGAGTGGAGGCCGGAAACGGGTCAGCGGTGTTGAAGTTCGGTTTCAGGAGTACCCGTTTCCCACGTACCGGGTTTACCTCAAGGAGTTTGATTGACCTTTTTATGCCGGCAGCCCGGTCCGCGGTCTTGACCAGGGCAACCCTGGTTTTCCCTCGCTCCCTGGATGGTGCCTCGGCTACCGGCACTTCTCCGGCCAGTCCTTCGCCGGCCATCATGGTAATTGCCCCGCCCGCCACAATTTTCATGAAATCTCGTCGGTTCATGCGTCCTCACCTCCATGCGGCAATCTCGCTTGCTGTCCAGATCCTCGCCGAGCTGTGTATCATTTCTTCCGGTAGGTTCCGATCAATTCTCCCCGGGCAATGATGTGTCCCTGCATCGCGCGTTCGAGATCGGCCTTGTTGCTGGACGATGCAAGGTCAAAAATGGTATCGAGGGCATAGATCTTGAAGAAGTACCGGTGGCTGCCGGAAGGGGGACAGGGGCCGCCGTAAATAGTCCTTTTCCAGCTATTCAACCCCTGTACCGCATCCGCCGGCATGCTGTTTTCTCTGATCTCCCTGGTGTGCGGCGGAATGTTCCAGGCCACCCAGTGGACCCAGACCCCCGCCGGGGCGTCCGGATCGTCCAGAACCAGTGCCAATGATTTTGCACTCTGCATGACACCATCGATTTTTAGTGGTGGGTTGATATCCTGGCCATCACAGGTGTAACGGGCCGGAATTGGCGCCATATGGGTGAATGCGGGGCTGGTGATAGTGATGCCTGTCATGTTCCTTACCTCCTTTCCCATCAGGGCAACCGGCATGATGATGCATCCCAGCAGGACTGCTGTCAGGGTTCGCTCCTTCATTGACGGTTCCTTTCCGAGTCCCTGTCGGGCTTACTATAGCGATGACTCCAGAAACGGGTATAGATTGCCAGATTGATCACCAGTGCTGACAATCCGAACAGCAGCTGT
>JBAVTM010000333.1:0-2714 GCA_049696195.1 Desulfuromonadaceae bacterium
CCACAGACCCGATCGAACGTTTTTGTATGGCGGTCAGGGCATACTGCCAGGTTGTTGATGCCAATTCCGATGCTACATTGCTCGCATACCGCGCTACTAAATATCTGAGCCCGGAACGGCAGGCAGAAATCAAGAAGTTGGAGCTTGAAACCAATGATCTGATTGCCGATTGTGTCCGATCCTGTGTCGATGCAGGATATTTTCGCCCTGTAAACGTCCAGTTGATGGCGTATCAGGTGGTGGTCCTGGCCCATGGCTGGGCGTTGAAACGTTGGTGTCTTGGTAAGATGGTGTCTCTGGAGGAGTATGTCAGTGAGACCCTTGATTTGTTTTTGCATGGCGCCATGTCCGAGGCTGGCTGGAAGCACTGGCAAGAAAAAAAGTAGGATGAACAATAATTAAGTGCTTCCACACTGGAGGTGGAAGCACTTATTATTTATAAAAATAAATGGTTGACTGGTCAACCAGGCATGTGGTTCTCGTAACGATCAGGCCGGAATATCACATTTGCGCATGAACAAGCCTCTGCCCGCTCCGGAACCGGTGTGCAGGGTTCGGTGGTGTAAAATAAAAAACAGCTGGGAGGTCACAATGGATCTGGGATTAGCAGGTAAAACAGTAATCGTCACCGGGGGGGCATCAAATATCGGTCGCGCAATCAGCCTTGGTTTCGCGAAAGAGGGTGCCAATGTTGTCGTAGCCGATTGGGATCACGTGCAGGCGCAGAAGGTTTCCGAGGAAATTCAGGCGATGGGTCTGAAGTCCCTTGCACTCAAGACTGACGTGACCAGCATGGAGCAGGTGCAGTCGATGGTGGCTGACGTTTTGGGCCAATTGGGACAGATCGATGTCCTGGTCAACAGCGTCGGCGGAACATTGGACCAGTATTTTATGGATGAAAGCAAGGAGAAGTGGCAAAAGACCGTCGACATGAATCTGTGGAGTGTCATTCACTGCACGCGGGCAGTCCTTGACCACATGGTGCAGCGGAAGTCGGGATCTGTGGTGAGCGTGGGTTCCGATGCCGGTCGGGCCGGTGAGTTCAGGGAAGCGGTCTACGCCGCGAGCAAGGCCGGGGTGATCGCGTTGTCGAAATCACTTGCCAAGGAACTGGGTCGTCACGGGATTCGGTTCAACGTGGTGTGCCCGGGATTGACGCCGCCAAAGCCGGAAAACATTGGCGAGGGAAGCCACTGGCAGGCGCAGCTTGGGACGTTCACATCGGAGGTTCTGGAAAAGGCGGCGAAGGCCTATCCGTTGCGCAAGGTGGGGACTCCCGAGGATACGGCGAGTGCGGTGGTGTTTCTGGCCTCGCATTGTGCCGGCAACATCACCGGGCAGACGCTCAGCGTCAGCGGCGGATACACGATGGTCTGATCAGCTGTTGTTTAACATACAGGGAATGTATACTTAATATGTCTGTTTTACGCAATGCGTAACGTAAGGAGCGACCAATGAACAACAAATATCAACTTACTGAAGATCAGATGGATGCCTGGAACGGAATCAAGGAGTTTGCCAAGGCACGCATTGCACCATTTGCGAAGCAGATAGATATTTCCGGTGAATTTCCGAAAGAAATCTTTAAAGAACTTGGAGATCAGGGGTATCTGGGGGCTGCCCAGCCTGAAGAGTATGGGGGCGCTGCCTGTGATGCCGTGACCTGTTGTCTGATCCTTGAGGAAATATCAAAAGCATCGGGCTCTGTCGGCAACTGTTTTAATGCCCATATGAGCCTGGTGGCAACGCTTCTGGCCGATCATGGAACCCCGGAGCAGAAGGAGAAGTACCTGAGGGATTTGACTTCAGGACGTAAGCTTGGTGCCTTCGGATTGACGGAACCTTCCGGCGGCTCAAACGCGGGCGATCCCAAAACGCGGGCAGTTCTCGACGGTGACCACTATGTCCTGAACGGTTCAAAAGCTTTCATCACCAATGCCTGGGTTGCCGATGTTTTCCTGGTCACCGCCAAAACCGAGAATGGTGTTTCTGCATTCATCCTGGAGCGCGACATGCCGGGATTTGAAATCGGTTCACCTGAACATAAGATGGGGATGCACGGTTCGCCGACCTGTTCACTTTTCTTTGATGCGGTGCGCGTGCCCAAAGAGAACCTGCTTGGCGCCGAGGGGAGCGGGTTCAAGGCGTTTGCACGGGCTCTGGATAGAGGTCGCGTCAACGTGGCATCATTGATTGTTGGTATTGCACAGGCCTCACTGGAAGCCGCGATCGCATACGCAAAGGAGCGCGTCCAGTTCGGCAAACCGATCGCTGCGTTCCAGGGGATTCAGTTCCCCATCGCCGAGATGGCGACCCAGATCGAGGCGGCACGTTTACTGGTGCTCAATGCCGCACGCATGTACGACGCCGGTATGCCGATCAAGATGGAATCTTCAATGGCCAAGTATTTTGCCGCCGAGATCGCCCTGAAAGCCTGCGACACGGCAATTTCGGTTCATGGCGGGTACGGCTACTGCCTTGACTACCCGGTCGAGCGGTATTACCGCGACGTTAAATGCTACCATATCGCCGAGGGAACCAGCCAGATTCAGCGGATCGTCATTGCCCGCGAACTTCTGGGGCGATTCCCAATGTAATCGGAGAGACGGAGCCAGCCTGAAGGCATCTGGCTGGTGAGTCGCAGGAAAGAAGTGATGGCGGCAGCTGTATGGTTAGGTGTTGGTTGAGCAGCCAACCAATACACGTTTCAGAGA
>JBAVTM010000334.1:0-10346 GCA_049696195.1 Desulfuromonadaceae bacterium
CGTAAAATATTCAAATTGCATAGCAGCCTGGTTGATAAACATGTCAACACCCGAGACCGCAATCAGGCCTCTGGATCTAGCATCACTGAGCAGTTTTGTTTCAATCGGATTATATACAACATCAAAACAGCTTGTCCATCCCTAAAAAGTTCTGCTGGAATAATGAAAACACCTTCACGCGGATAATGATAGGCATGTTTCGTGGGAATGAAATTAACGGACTTCGTCGCAAGGAAGGCCTCTGACACAAAGCCGGTATTATTCGAAATGTCCTTGCCGTCAGCGGTTTGCTATACGTTCAGATAACCACAGACGGGAAAAAGGCCTCAGTAGATCTGCTGAGGCCTTTTTTTAATTCAAATCAAATCATTAAATTTCAGCGTGATAATTTCTTCCCAAAAACAAAAACCAAGCTGGGCTTCCCGGTGTTTCAGAAAGTGCCCAGCTTGGTTTAAATTGGCTCCCCATCGCGGACTCGAACCACGGACAAGGTGATTAACAGTCACCTGCTCTACCAACTGAGCTAATGGGGAATATAACCACAAAACAGCATGTTGTTGAATTGTGGAATACTAACCTAACACTTCTAACCCGCTGAGATGTATCGAATCAATAAACTGATACCGTCATCAAAAGCGTCCAGTTATTTACCATACGCAGTGCTAAAAAGTCAACCATAATTTATCAGGCAGCAGTGATTATAACAATAGTACCATACCTTTTCTAGCGGAGCTGCAGGTCGGCGTCCTTCTGCTCCAGATCTTTGTCCATTTCCGCGCGATAGCGCTGCAGCAGCGAGGCAAGATGCTGATCTGAAAGAGCCAAGATCTGTGCGGCAAACAGGGCGGCATTTTTTGCCCCTGCCTTGCCGATCGCCATTGTTGCAACCGGAATCCCCCCCGGCATCTGTACCGTTGCATACAGCGCATCCAGACCATTCAGGGCTCCGCCCGGCATCGGCACACCGATAACAGGCAAAATGGTTTTTGATGCAACTACTCCAGCCAAATGAGCCGCCATTCCGGCACCGGCAATGATGATTTTAATACCTCGATCTGCCGCTTCCGATGCAAGGGCCATCGTGCGCACCGGCGAGCGGTGCGCCGATGAAATCCGCATTTCATACGGAATGTCGAAGATACCGAGGATATCAGCCGCTTCCTGCATTGTCGGAAGATCGGTATCACTTCCCATCATTAGAAGTACCAGCGGTGCAGCTTTCATTGTTTCTCCCCTTGGTTTTCCAAGCGTTTTCATTTCCGTTCCAGCGCTTTTTTGCCGATATCACTGCGATACTGGACACCTGGCCAGGTAATGCGCGACACCCCTTGATAAGCGGCGATGATCGCGTCCTTGACGGTTGTTCCGAGCGCCGTGACACCGAGTACCCTGCCGCCGTTTGTGACACAGGCGCCACCTTTTTCTGCCGTACCGGCATGAAAAACGTACAGACCCTCAATCTCCGCCGCCTGATCCAAACCGGAAATTTCATCTCCCTTCCGGTAGTCGCCCGGATACCCTGCCGATGCCATCACAACGCAGACAGCCGCCTTGTCATGCCACTCGATAGCTGCTGCCCCAAGATCACCTTCGGCAACGGCGAGCAATACCGGCACGATGTCCGATTTCATCCTCATCAGCAGCGGCTGGCACTCCGGATCGCCAAAACGGGCGTTAAACTCCAGGGTTTTTACCTCGCCGTCCTTTACCATCAAACCGGCATACAATACCCCGCGATACGGCCGTCCTTCGGCGGCCATGCCGTCCACGGTCGGACGGATCACCTGCTGCATGGCTTTTTCATGAATGGCCGGCGTTACCACAGGGGCGGGTGAATAGGCCCCCATCCCGCCGGTGTTGGGACCCAGATCACCGTCAAAGACCGCCTTATGATCCTGGGCGCTGGCAAGCGGAATGACATTTTTCCCGTCGGTAATGACCAGGAACGAGGCCTCTTCGCCGGTCAGAAATTCTTCGATGACGACCCGCGAACCGGCACTGCCGAAGGCGTTGCCGCTGAGCATGTCGCGGACGGCAGCAATCGCCTCCCCGCATGTCTGGGCGATGATGACACCTTTGCCGGCTGCCAGGCCGTCCGCTTTTACGACGATCGGCGCCCCGGTGCGGTTGATGAACGCTTCCGCCTCGCCCTGGTCGGTAAACACGCCGTAGGCGGCGGTCGGCACGTTGTACTTCTGCATCAGGTCCTTTGAAAACGCCTTGCTCCCCTCGATAAACGCGGCCTTTTGTGACGGGCCGAACACCTTGAGACCGTGCGACTCGAACAGATCGACGATCCCCAGTGACAACGGCTGTTCGGGGCCGACGACCGTCAGGTCGATCTTGTTCTCGTAGGCAAACGCCAGCAGTTTGTCCAGCTGATCAACGGCGATCGGCAGATTTTCCGCCAGAGCCGCCGTCCCCGGATTACCCGGGGCGCAATAGAGCTTCGTGACAAGCGGCGACTGGGCAATTTTCCAGACCAAGGCATGTTCGCGGCCACCGCCGCCGATTACAAGTATTTTCATATCAACACCTCATACAGCTAATAGTATCGGATTTCAACTCTTGGTAATTGCATCAACGAAGTCAGATTTGAGATGATAACAAGGCGGCGCGGCAAAAGAGACGCAGGCATAGCTTATGCTATGTCGAGGAGCTTTTGACGGGCCAACGCCGTTAGCGCTCAAACATGGCTTCGTCTAATGCCGGAAATGCCGCATGGTGGTGAAGAGCATCGCTATCCCATGCTCATTGGCGGCTTTGATGACCTCTTCATCGCGAACGCTGCCGCCGGTCTGGATGATCGCGGTTACGCCCGCATCTGCGGCGGCATCGACTCCATCGCGGAACGGGAAGAAGGCATCCGATGCGAGCACGGTTCCCCGGGTCGGAAGCAGCGCCTTCTGTACGGCAATCTTCGAGGAATCGACGCGGGACATCTGGCCGGCACCGATGCCGACCGTCTGGTCTCGGTTGCTGAATACAATGGCATTCGATTTGACATGCTTGCAGACCCGCCAGGCGAAGTCGAGCGCCTCGTATTCGGAGGCGGTCGGCGTCCGCTCGGTCACGACCCGGCATTCACGGGCATTGATCATGCCCAGGTCACGCCCCTGCAGCAGCATGCCGCCGGTGACGCGCTTCAGATCGAATCCTCCGGCAACGTACCTGTCAAGGAGCGGCACCTGCATGACCCGCACATTCTTTTTCGCGGTGAATATGGCCAGGGCCTCTTCACTGTAACCCGGGGCGATGACCGCCTCCAGAAAGGTAGAGGTCAGCTCTTTGGCGGTTGCGCCATCCACAGTCCGGTTGAAACCGACGATGCCGCCGAAGGCTGAAAGCGGATCACATTCCCGTGCCTTGAGGTAGGCGGTCAGCGGCGAATCGGCCAGCGCGACTCCGCATGGGTTGGTGTGCTTGATGATGACGGCGGCACTCTGCTCAAATTCCTTGACGGTTTCAATGGCGGCGTCAAGGTCGATGATATTGTTGAAGGAGAGTTCTTTGCCCTGAAGCTGGACGGCATTGGAGACGCACGGTTCGGTGATGCGGCTCTCGACATAAAAAGCCGCTGTCTGGTGGGGATTCTCGCCATAGCGAAGATCCTGCGCCTTTTTGACCTGCAGGGTAAATGTGGGGGGATATTCCTGAACTTCACCCGTCAATCGTGATCCCAGATAGTTGGATATCGCCCCGTCGTACGCGGCGGTGTGCTGAAACACCTTGACCGCCAGATCAAAGTTGGTGGCCGCTGAAACCGCGCCTGCGGAATTCTTCATCTCATCAAGAACCCGGGCATAGTCGCCGCTGTCAACCAGCACGGTGACATCCGGATAGTTCTTGGCTGCCGAACGGAGCATGGTCGGCCCGCCGATATCGATATTTTCTATCGCATCTTCCAATCGGCACCCCTCCCTGGCGGTTGTGGCCTCGAAGGGGTACAGATTGACGACCACCATGTCGATGTTCTCGATGCCGTGTTCCTTCATCTTGGCAACGTGCTCCGGATTCGAGCGCATTCCGAGCAGACCGCCATGCACCTTGGGGTGCAGGGTTTTTACCCGTCCATCCAGCATTTCCGGAAAACCGGTAAACTCCGAAACATCCTTGACCGTCAACCCGGCCTCCCGCAGCAGCTTGGCGGTGCCGCCGGTGGAGAGCAGCTCCACCCCGTAGCCTGCCAGCTGCCGTGAAAACTCGATAATACCGCTCTTGTCAGAGACACTGATCAGCGCCCTGGTTATCTTTGCCATGCCCGTACTCCTTGCTGTTAATGTGGATTGTCCGCGTTTTGATGTTTATGTATGTGGAAAATCAATATGCTTGATGAAAAGCGTCTCGAAAAGGGGGGTCCCGGAAAGCGGCACAACCCGGAAACGGCGAGCCACCCCCTCAACCGCAGCAAAACCGTCCGTGCCCGCAAGCGCCTTTTCCACCCCCGTCAGAGCCCCTTCAGGCGTAAAACGGGTCGTTTGTACCATGCTTTCGTCAAAAATTCCAACCGTTTTCAGCCATTCGGCCTGTAAAACCGCACCAAAAGAACCGGTCAGAATCACCTGTTTAAAGGCGTGGCACTGTATACGTGAGTGCTCCGCAAGAACATCGATTCCAGCGCGCAGGGCGGCTTTGGCGAGCTGCAGCTGCCGGATATCATCCTGGGTCAGCACAATCAGGTTCTCAGCATCCCGATACAGGACAAACGCGCCCGCCCCCCGATATTCGATCACCCGCGTAGCCAGGTTGGATTCTATCTCCTCCGCCCCCCGCAGCCTGCCGCCGGATTCCAGGATATTGCGGCGCAGCAGCTCGGTGACCGTCTCGATTGCCGCCGATCCGCAGATCCCCGAAGGGTGACCGTTGCCGATGACCTGCAGCCTGAGTCGCTCACCTTCAATCCGCACCGAACTGATGGCACCCGGCAGGGCGGCCATGCCGCAGGAAAGGTTCCCCCCTTCGAAGGCGGGACCTGCCGCGGCGGACGTCGCCCAGACCGTCTCCCCCGCGACCAGCGCGATTTCCCCGTTGGTGCCCATGTCAAGGCAGAGCGTGGCCTCACCCGGTGCCGCTCCGTAGATGAATGCCACCGTATCGCCGCCGACAAACCCCCCCGGCATCGGAAAGAGATACACATCCGCATTGCCGTCCCATGCAAGATCGGCGGCTTTCAGCTGTGTACCGGCCGTATAGAGCGGCCGATAGGGAGGAAAGGCCAATGACCTGAGCTCCAGCCCCATCAGAATATGCTGCATAACCGAGTTGCCGGCGACCGCCACCCTGCGTACATCATTCCAGGCGATGCCGGCTGTTGAGCAGAGTTCCCCTCCCAGCCGCCTCAGCTCGGCTCGAATCAGCGCCGTCATCTCCTGCCGGAGCGGCGCGGAGTTGACGGCCGCATCCAGACGCGTAATCACGTCGGCTCCGTAGCGGCGCTGCGGGTTCAAGGCACCGGAGATGGCACGGCGCTCGCCACTGCTGCAGTCAATCAGCGATGCGGCCAGGGTGGTGGTTCCAAGATCAATGGCAAGTGCGTACATGGTTTTCCCTGATTTGCGAGGTTACTTGAGGTACACCCTCGGCACCCGTTTGCTGATGCCGCAGAAAATCGCATAGGGGATAGTGTCGGCCCATGCCGCCAGCTCTTCGGCATGAATGCAGTGTCCGCTTTCGTCATTCCCCATCAAGGTCACGGTGTCTCCGACGGCAACGCCCTCGATGCCGGTTACATCGAGCATGATCCAGTCCATGCAGACCGTACCGGCTACTGTGGCCCGCTGGCCGCGAACCAGGACTTCACCCCGGTTGGTGAGCGAACGGGGGTAGCCGTCGGCATACCCGACCGGGACACTGGCGATCAGCGTGCGCTCCCCTGCAGTAAAGCGGCGGGCGTAGCTGACCGTGGTTCCCGGCTCCACCCACTTGAGCATCGCGATACGGCTTTTGAGGCGCATCACCGGCACGAGATCAAGCTTACCCTGGAAATCCGCGGACGGCAGAGCGCCATACATGGTGATTCCAGGCCTGATAAGGTTGCAGTCGGGAATATCCTGCAGCAGCGCTGCGGCACTGTTGGCAATATGGATATAGCGGGGAGAGAAGCCGGCCGCGCGGATCTCGGCCAGCGCCCAGGCAAAGCGCTCCCCCTGGAGCCGGGTGAAACTCCGGCCCGATTCATCGAGTTCATCGGCACTGGCAAAATGTGAGATCAACCCTTCGAGAGCGATATTCGGCAATGCCTTCAGCTCGGCAAGGAACCGGGGGACGTCGCTATAGGGAATCCCCAGCCGTCCCATGCCGGTGTCGATTTTGAGATGGATCTGAGCCTTGCGGAAGAGCTTGCCGGCGGCAAGGTTCAGAGCCTGGGCCTGCTCCAGGGTGAACACGGCAGTAGAGAGGTTATAGCCGATACATTTCCGCTCCTGACCGGGATACACGCCACCCAGCAGGAGGATCGGCTTATCGCTGCCGCTTTTGCGAAGCTGGATCCCTTCGGCCAGGAACGCGACGCCGAAGGCGTTAACCCCCAGGTTTTCCAACTCCCGGCTGATATCCATGAATCCGTGCCCGTAGGCATCCGCTTTTACGACCGCCAGAATCTCGGTCCGCTGTGGAATCGACGAGCGGATCAGCCCATAGTTATGTTTAAGCGCGGAAAGATCTATCTCGGCGTATGTAGGGCGGCCATCGTACACAACAGTATCTCCTCAAATTCAGGATAATCCATAATTCAACATTCAAAATAAAACATTCAACATTGCTTACAAGATCAGCTTCTTCCGCGCGGTTGCCAAACAGTGGCGCATGTCGGCACTGGTACGGCAAGCCAGCGCCGTCCGCGCCAGTTTTCGACATGCTTCGAAACTGTTGTTGCGGACCGCCTGCTTCACAATCGGTATGCTAGGAGCCGAAAGACTGAATTCCCGAATGCCCATGCCGGCCAGAAGCAGCGCGCAGAGCGGATCGGCGGCCATTTCACCGCAGAGTGACACTTTTTTGCCCGCTTTGTTGGCGGCATCGGCAACCCGCTTAATGGAATGCAGAATAGCCGGATGGTACGGATCATAATACTGCCTGACGCTGGCATTGTTACGGTCGGCAGCAAGGGTGTACTGGATCAGGTCGTTGGTGCCGATGCTGACATAATCCACCTCCTGAATCAGATAGTTGATAATCTGCACCGCTGCCGGCACCTCGATCATGATCCCGAGCGGAATATAGCCGGGGACATCGTGCCCTTCGCGCAGCAGTTCATTCCTGACCGAGGTCAGAATTTCCCTGATCTGACGGATTTCATCCAGGCTGCTGACCAGCGGAAACATGAGCGTCGGACTGCCGGCGTGCGCCGCGAGCAAAATGCCGGCCAGCTGTTCCTTGAAGATATCCTGACGTTCCAGCGAGACGCGAATCGAGCGCCACCCGAGGAAAGGATTATCTTCGTGGGGGTAGGGAAAGTAGGAAAGCCCCTTGTCGCCGCCGATATCCAAGGTGCGGATGTTGACGGTCCGGCCGGGGAAGCCTTCCAGAATTTTGCGATAGATCCCGGCCTGTTCTTCACGGGTGGGAAAAGCGGAACGAGCCATGTAGGGAAACTCGGTACGGTAGAGCCCGACCCCTTCGGCACCATGCAGATTGGCGACCCGGACATCCGATATCAAGCCGATGTTGGCGCTCAGCGTGATCGCAACGCCATCGGTCGTCACCGCCGGCAGGTCACGAAGCCCTTCCATCTCCTTCATCCGCCCCGCATACTCATGTTCGAGGCGCACGTACTCCTTTTTGACTGCAGCATCCGGATTGAGATACACATGCCCCGAGGTACCGTCAACGATAATTTCATCTTTGACGTTGGCGGCGGTCATTACGCCCTGAACACCGAGAACGGCCGGGATGCCGAGCGACTTTGCCATGATGGCGGCGTGAGAGTAGGCATTCCCCTTTTCGGTGACAATGCCGAGTATTTTGTCCGGATCAAGCATCGCAAGGGTGGAGGGGAAAATTTCGTCCGCCACGAGCACCCGTTTTTCCTTGAATGTCACCTCGCTGGAATCATTCCCTTCAATCGCGTCGATGATGCGTCGCCCGATGTCTTCCATATCCGCGGATCGCTCCCGCAGATACGGGTCCTCCATGGCGGAAAAGGCCTGGATATAATGCTGGACAACATCATGGACGGCACGGGTAGCGCCCAGCCCCCGTTCGACCAGGTCGGCGACCTTGGCGGAAAAACTGCGGTCTTCGAGTATCATCAGATGGGTATGGAAGATTGCGGCATCATCGGCAGAGAGGGTCTCGCTGACTCTCTTTTCCATATAAATGGTTTGGATCTTGGCCTTTTCAAGGGCCTGGGAGAATTTACTCCCTTCCTCGGCAACAGTGCCGACCTTTGCCAGCTTGATGACCTTGTCGCTGAAACGATCGAGGATGTAAATTTTACCGCGGCTGAAGCCGGGAGACACGGCCGTCCCCCCCAGCGTCCGGGAAGCGGGGGGGCGTTTAGCGCTCACCGGCCCGGAAAAAGGCGCTCCACTCTCCGATCCATTCCTGGCCTTGGCCAGCTCCTTCTCGAACCAGGCCCTCTCCCGCTCCTTGTGCTGAATCGAATCGAGCAGCCGGGCGGTATGGATGATGCTGCCGATCTGAAAGGTGATGGTGCGCAGGATGCTGATTTCATCGTCGCTGAAACTGCGGGTTTCGCGGGTCTGCACGACGATGACGCCGATCGGCGCCTTGTGTTCGAACAGCGGCAGCCCCAGGAACGAGAGAAATCGCTCCTCTTTGGCCTCCTTGAAATATTTGTAGCGGGGATGGGACGGTGCGTTATCGGTCATGACCATCGCGCGGGTTTCAACGGCAAGGCCGGTCAGGCCTTCATGAACCTTCATGGCGACACGGTTGACGGAGGCCTTGGAAAGCCCCTTCGTGGCCTTCAGGGTCAGGGTTTCGCCATCGTTTTCCAGCAGATAGATCGAACAGACATCGCTCCCCATCCGTTTGGCCACCAGGGTAACGATATTGTCGAGAGTATCCTGCAGATCATGTGAATGCAGGATGATCGAGCTGATGTCTTCCAGTGTGTGCAGCCCGAGTGATTGCTGGGATTCTTTCATGTCAGCGCCTTGGGGGGAAAATTTGGTTCCTGATGCATACCGTCCGGTTTCTTAAAATCCACCCGTTATCCATACTACATGTAGCCCAATGATACCAGCGCCTTCCACGCTCCCACTGTCCCGAGCAGGGCAACGAATCCACCCATACAGCGCTGGAAAACACCTCGCCCCAAGGCGGACAGCGCGGAAGCGACCTGTCCGTAAGCCAGCAGCGCCGGGAGCGTACCGCAGCCGAAGGCCAGCATCATACCGCCCCCCTTCAGGGCGGAGCCGGAGGTAGCGGCGGCGATCAGGACTCCGTACACCAACCCGCACGGCAGAAGCCCCATCAGCAGGCCGGTCGGAAGCGCGGCAAGGACAGAGCTGCTCGCTCTCAGCCGCGAGAGCTGACCGCTCAGAAAGTCCCACACGGAACCATCAAGCGCCGAAATCCCCAGAGAACGGACTCCAAGCAGGGTAAACAACCCGATTGCCGCGACAAAAAGGTTGGCTGCCAGAAACAGCCAGGCGACATACGGCTTCAGTGCATCGACCATCCCCGCCTGGGCTGCCAGTCCAACCAGAAGTCCCAGCAGGGTGTAGGTGCATATCCGCCCGGCATGATAGAAAAGATTAAAAACAAAACGACCCGCCTCATCGGAATCACGATGGGACAGGGCCAGCGCGGTGACGATGCCGCCGCACATGCCGAGGCAATGGCCGCTGCCGGCAAGGCCGGCCGAGAATGCCAACCAGATTTCCGGCATCCCCTCAGGTTTCCAGCGCGCCGATCAGACTCTTGATGTCGGCGACTCCGTTGGCAATCAGCCACGCCTCCATATCTTCGGCTATTCTTTGAGCCGCACCAGGGTTGATAAAGCTGGCGGTGCCGACCTGGACCGCGGTCGCACCGGCCAGCATGAATTCGAGCGCATCGATCGCATTCATGATGCCGCCGATGCCGATAATCGGCAGTTTGACCGCCTGTGCCACCTGCCAGACCATGCGCAGTGCAATCGGCTTGATGGCCGGACCGGAAAAACCGCCGGTGATATTGGCCAGCACCGGCCGCCGCCTGTTCAGATCGATCGCCATCCCGGTCAGGGTGTTGATCAGTGACAACGCATCGGCGCCGGCATCTTCACATGCCCGGGCCATCACCACCACGTCGGTCACGTTGGGGGAGAGCTTGACGATCAGCGGCTTTATCGTGACTGCGCGACAGGCCGATACGACATCGTAGGCGCACGCCGGATC
>JBAVTM010000335.1:0-4272 GCA_049696195.1 Desulfuromonadaceae bacterium
GTCACCGTCAGACTGTGGAGACCCAACTCGTAGAGGCGGTCGATCGATTCGGGGAGCAGCAGGCCGTTGGTGCTCAGGCAGAGCATCAGGTGGGGGAATTCCTCCTTCACCATCCTGAACGTCTCGAAGGTCTCCTCGTTGGCCAGCGGGTCGCCCGGCCCGGCGATGCCGATCACCTTGATGATCGGTCCGACGACCGGGCTGGCCATCACCTCGCGCACCTTTATGATCGCCTCTTCCGGAGTCAGCAGCCGGCTGGTGACGCCCGGGCGCGACTCGTTGGCGCAGTCGTGCTTGCGGGAACAGTAGCCGCACTTGATGTTGCATTTCGGTGCCACCGCCAGGTGCATCCGGCCGTTTTTATGATGGTTGCCCCCGAAGCAGGGATGCCCCTGGATCCTGTTCTTCATCTCGCATGCAGTTGCCATGGCTCGCTCTCCTCCCAAAATAGAAAACGCCCGCGGGAAGGTATCCCGCGGGCGTCGTTGCCTCGTCGTTGTATGCACTGTCGGTATCTTGCTAGGCATAATGCGTGCCAGCTTGAATGAACAGTACGGCAAACCGCCTGAAACGCTGAAAACCGGGGAGAATCGCAATACGATACATTCGGAATCAGTACGTTTCCAAAACTGATTTCAAGCTGCTGCCGGCATACTTATGCATATTTTTTCAGCACATTGCCTGTCGGATTATTCCTTGCATGAGTCATTCTCCGTAGCGCCTGCTTTTGACCGTTTCTTCGTGTTATTCAAAGACTGGATGTGAACATGTTCAACCGCTACAGCCTCGAAGAAATCCGCGACCGCGCCCGGGCCGCCTTCATCGGCATGGCGATCGGCGACGCCCTTGGCGCCACGGTCGAGTTCATGACCGCATCGGAAATTGCCGCAAAATACGGCACCTTCCGGGACATTGTCGGCGGCGGCTGGCTGCGACTGAAGCCGGGGCAGGTGACCGATGATACCGAGATGGCGCTCTGCATCGCCCGGGCTATCGTAAAAAACCAGGGGTGGTCGCTGGAGGGGGTTGCCGACAACTTTGCCGCCTGGCTCAAATCCCGGCCGGTCGACTGCGGCGATACCTGCCGCAAGGGGATTCGCGCCTATCTTCTGCACGGGCAGCTGGAATCGCCGCCAAACGAATGGGATGCCGGCAACGGCGCGGCGATGCGCCTCCTGCCGGCGGCGCTCTTTTCGCTCCCGGATGAAGAGCTGCTCAAAAAGTACGTCATCGAACAGGCCCACATCACCCACAACAATCCGGTATCGGATGCCGCCTGCCTCTGTCTGGGGCAGCTGCTGCACATGGCGCTCTGCGGAGCTGAAAAGAGCCGCCTGCGCCGCACCGTCGACGGGCTGGTGACCAGATTTCCCACCTTTGCCTTTGTGCCGTACCGCGGCCTCGCTACCGGTTATATCGTCGATACCATGCAGACCGTGTTTCACTGGTTTTTCCGGGGGAGGAGTTTTGAGGAGTGCCTGATCGGAACGGTCAATCAGGGGGGGGATGCCGATACGACCGGGGCGGTCTGCGGCATGCTGGCCGGGGCCTATTACGGGATGGAGGCCATACCGAAACGCTGGATACGGAAGATGGATGCAACGGTACTGGCCGAGATCGAGATCATGGCCGAGCGGCTGATCGCGGCGAGTCCGGTGGGAAGGGGGAGGTAAGGCCGCCCTCCGGTCAATTGTACGTCGCCGAGAGCAGAATGCCGAATGAGGTCGATTTCACATCAAACGGATCACCGGCGACCTTGTCGGGGCAATTCGTGTAGAGGAACTGCCCGGCGACACCGAGACCCCAATTGTCGCTGACCCACCATTCCTTTCCGACCATCAGGTTCACTCCAAAGCCGGTGTCGGTAGTGTACTCTATTCCGCCGGATTTATTTCTTGATTTGGCAATGCCCACCGCGCCGGTAACGTAAACATTTGACGGGAAATAATAGGTCAGCCCGATCCCTGCCATGCTTGTCGTCGCAGAGCTGACATCGGCCGCTCGTTCAGTACCGTTGACCCTCACTTTGGGATCAGAGGTGCCCACACCGGAAATATCAAGATGCAGGACAAGATCCTGGGCTACGGCGCCGCCGATGGCCAGATTAAACATTCCGCTCACTCCGGACAATTCAACCTCACTGCCGCCGGTATCCGAAGAGGTCGTATTCCATCCGAATCCGGGGGCTACCCGGAGAAAAAACCCATCATGCACATACGCCTCCGCGCACGCCTTTTCGCAAAACAGAGCGCTGACTGAAACGGCACATACAACCATCAGAAGTAATTTTCTCATTTCCCCCTCCTGTCGTCGCGAGTAGTGAATGGAGATGGCCGTGGATCCCCACCTGCATTTGTTTTCAAAGCTTACTACGGATCGGTCATTTCACAACCCATCGCACGGGTCGCTCCTGACGTTCCGCCCCGGAACCGGGCGGGAGCAGCACATAATTTATATGTTGACTTATTGTGATCTCTCAATTAAAAGCTCATTATGGATGGATATTGTTCCTACGCGTACTCCTGCTCCAGCCTGAGGGAGTACCGTTCAGGCAGAAGCGATGCGAAAGCAGTGAAACAGTCCGGGCGGCTGCAGCCGCCAAAATGAGGGGTCTATGCCGGATAGACTGCCGCAACAGATCCTGGAATCGGTAACCTCAATTCCGTTGCTGCCTTTACCCCAGGTATTGGTCCGTTTTCTTGCGCTTGCAGAAGACGACTGCAGCTCAATGCAGGATCTGGCCGATGTCGTCGCCCTGGATCCGGCGTTTGTCTCACGGCTCCTCACCATTGCCGCTTCTCCCCCCTTTTCCCGTACTACTCCCCCCATCACTCTGGAAAAATCCATGGCAGCGCTCGGTTTGCCGCTTCTGCGCATTCTGGCGAGCTCCCTGACCGTGCAGAGTCTTCAGCTGCAACCATTCTATGAGCTTAATTTCGATTATCCCGGCTTTTGGTGCCATTCACTCCGGGTAGCCTCCCTGGCAAAATCCCTGGCCGAAGCGGTCGGCTACCAGGACCCTGAAGAAGCATACCTCTCTGCCCTCCTGCACGACATCGGCCGGCTGCTGCTGGTCGGCGGCGTCGCCGAGTTCGGCGACACCTTTCCCGCTTTGTCCGGAGAGGAAAAGGCTGAACTCGGTGCCCGGCTGGTGGATAGCTGGCAGCTTTCCTCCTTCATGTCCGATGCCGTGCTGTTTCACGACGTTCCTGCAGAGCAGATCGGCTCCGCGGATCTGCTCTGCAGGATTGTCTGGAGCGCCCATACCCTCGGCGGACGGACGGTGGAAGGTATGACCGGTGACGACCTTTTGCCGGATGATCTGCAGATCGGCGCCCTTCTCGGCATCGAAGCCGCGGCTGTTGCCGGCGCCTGCGTCTCTTCCCGGGCCTGGGCAACCGAACGTGCCGCGTCCCTCGGCCTGCAGATGCAGATGACGGAGAAACCCCTTCCCGACCGAAAATATGCGTATCCCAATCTGACACTGTCCAAAAAGAATGGACAGGATGCCGCCCGGCAGCATCTGGAGGCGCTGGTCAGGAATCAGGCAGTCATGCTCCCTCTGCAGCAGAGCCTGGGCACCATTTCCGACGAAGCCGAGCTTTTTGGCGCGTTGCGTGAAACGGCTCGCCTGCTGTTCGGCCTGAACCGGCCTGTCTTTTTTGTCCCGCAGCGCGACAGTGCCGTGCTTGTGGCCGCGGACAGCCCGGGGCAGCCCCCCCTGCTGTCGCGATTGGAAATATCCATTGACCAGAGCCGGAGCCTGGCCGCAGCGGCGCTGCAGACACGACAGCCCTGCTCCTCTTTTACTGCGGAACGTCAAGGGGACCGTTCCCTTATCGACATCCAGCTGGCGCGCCTGCTTGGCAGCAGGGGGCTGCTCTGCATTCCGATGGGCGACGCCGCGCAGCATGCCGGTGTCATGGTTTTCGGCCTGTCGGAAGAGCAGTATGCCGCCAAGCAGAAGGTGCTGGAGTGGATGACCGGTTTTGCCCGGCTGGCGGCCGGGAGCCTGGAATCTTTCCGTGCCCTGCAGCAGCGTGACCGGATGATATCGGCGGAGCTCACCCGCCAGTTCGAACAAAAGGCCCGCAAGGTCGTTCACGAAGCGGTGAATCCTCTCGGCATCATCAATAATTATCTGAATATCTTCGCCGAAAAACTCGGGGATGTTGCCGATGTTCAGCAGGAGTTGAACATTCTCAAAGAGGAGATCTTCCGGGTCGAACGTATCGTCCGCCGGCTGAACGACCAGCCGGAGCGGCCATTGCC
>JBAVTM010000336.1:0-2186 GCA_049696195.1 Desulfuromonadaceae bacterium
GCCGGCCCATCTGCTACTATCCCCCATTATCTCCTGAGGAGTACACCCACATGCAGCTTACCGACCTTATTTCAGATGCGTATGATCGTCTTAAAAAGCGCGTCCGGCGGAGCGAACTGATCTATTCGCACTATTACAGCGAGCATCTGGGCGTGCCGCTCTATTTCAAGTGTGAAAACCTCCAGAGAACCGGCTCTTTCAAGATCAGGGGGGCACTCAACTTCATGACCTCACAGCCACGGGAGAAGTTGAGCCATGGTGTCATAACCGCATCGGCCGGCAACCATGCCCAGGGAGTAGCTTTTTCTGCCGATCTGCTGAGTGTCGCCGCAACCGTATATATGCCCGAGATCACCCCACCACAGAAAGTTCAGGCCACGCGCGACTATGGAGCAGACGTAGTGTTGACCGGCAGAAATTTCGATGAGGCCTGTGCAGCCGCTGTTGCCGCGCAGCAAAAAAGCGGAGCACTGTTTGTGCATCCTTTTGATGATGAACTGGTCATGGCGGGACAGGGCACCATCGCTCTCGAGATACTGGAAGAGCTCCCTGACCTCCGTACCATCATCATACCGGTCGGCGGCGGCGGACTGATAGCCGGCATGGCCGCGGCGCTGCGCGAGCGGGTACCCCACATCCGGATTATCGGGGTCGAATCGAGCGCTGCTCCCTCCATGTCAGCCTCCTTTGCGGCCGGCGTACCGACCGAACAGCCGGTACACGTCACCCTGGCGGACGGCATCGCCGTCAAACTGCCCGGATCGCTTACGGTCCCGGTGATCTGCGCCCTGGTCGATGAAATCGTGCAGGTGGAAGAGGAGGATATCGCCCTGGCGATCGTCTCGCTGCTGGAGAAGACCAAGATGCTGGTCGAAGGCGCCGGAGCGGTCACACTGGCGGCGGTTTTGAACCGCCGGATCAAGAATCTCGAAGGAAAGACCGTCTGTCTGCTCTCCGGGGGCAATATTGATGTCAAGACCATTTCACTGGTGGTTGAACGGGGGCTGATTGCAGGAGGTCGCTATCTACGGCTGGTCGTGGAGCTTGAAGATCACCCCGGTGCGCTGGCGACCCTGGCCGATGATATCGCCGCAACCCGCGCCAATATTTTTCACATTACCCATGACCGGCGCTCGAAATCTCTGGCGATCGGCAGAACCGATGTTTCCCTGGAGCTGGAGACGCGCGGCTACGAGCATATCAACGAAATTGTCGGTTATCTGGAAGGAAGAGGCTATAACCTGACGGTTGTTTAGCGGGTGTTAGGAGCGTGCATGCAGACAGATACTGTTGTTCTCGGAATAGATATCGGCGGAACGACCACTTCCTTCGGCTTTGTTGATCGTCACGGCAACCTGATATGCGAAGCGACTCTGGCCACGCTGTCAGATCAGCCGGCGCCTTCCCTGGTTTCACGCCTTTATGACGCTATCCTGAAGCTGCGCACGACACTCCCGCCGCACACGGGCATTGCAGGAATCGGCATCGGAGCGCCCAATGCAAACTATCATCGGGGATCCGTCGAAAATCCGGTCAATCTGAACTGGGGAGCGTCGGTCAATCTGGCGGAGCTGTTCCGGCAGCGGTACGATCTGCCGGTTGCGGTCACCAATGATGCCAACGCCGCCGCAATCGGGGAGCTGCTGTTCGGCGGAGCGCGGGGAATGAAGCACGCCATCGTCATCACGCTGGGAACCGGCCTGGGGAGCGGCATCATCGTCAATGGCGAACTGCTGTACGGCGCCGACGGCTTTGCCGGCGAGCTCGGACACACGACCGTCGATCCCGGGGGGCGGCACTGTGCCTGCGGGAGGCGGGGGTGCCTGGAAACATACGTTTCCGCTACCGGCCTCTGCCGTACCGTTATGGAACTGCTGGCGCAGCGGCGCGAGCCCAGTCGCTTGCGCGACGTGAGTTTCAATGACCTGACATCAAAACAGATTTACGAGGCTGCCTGCGGGGGGGATTCAATTGCAGCGGCGGCCTTTGATACAACGGCCCGGATCCTGGGGATGAAGCTTGCCGACGCCGTTGCTCACACGGGCCCCGAAGCGATCTTCCTCTCCGGCGGACTGGCCGCCGCGGGGGATCTGCTGCTCACGCCGACGCGGCGCTATCTGGAAGAGTTCCTGTTCACCCCGTACAAGGGGAAGGTAACGCTGCTCCGGTCGGAGCTGCCTGAAGGG
>JBAVTM010000337.1:0-5763 GCA_049696195.1 Desulfuromonadaceae bacterium
ATGGCCTGGAACTGAGCGGCATGAAGCCGGCTGCGGCCAGGGAAAAGGCGCGTTACTACGTAAACCTGATCCGTCTCAACGGCTTCGAGGATCATTATCCCCACCAACTATCGGGAGGCATGCAGCAGCGGGTGAACCTGGCCCGCGCCCTGGCGTGTGATCCGGAGGTGCTGCTGCTCGACGAGCCGTTTGCCGCGCTGGATGCCATTACCCGTGAACTGATGCAGGGTGAACTGCTGGAACTGTGTGAAAAGGTCGGCAAGACCGTCCTGATGGTCACCCACCAGATCGACGAAGCGGTGCTGCTGTCCGACCGCGTCATAATCTTCTCGGCCCGTCCGGCCCACGTGCTGGCCGATATTCGCATCCCGATAGCGCGTCCCCGCAAGAGCCATGTCAAGGATTCCGAGGAGTTCAGGGGGCTGATGAGCCGGATCTGGACGATCATTGAAGGCAACGCGAACATCGGAGGCGGCATATGAGAAAAGCGACGGTATTCCCCAAGTCAAAGGTGGCAGAGCGGGAGAAAATAATCAACCTGGCGCTGGGATCAAGCGTCATCGTGCTGTTTCTGGTTTGCTGGGAACTTCTGTTTCAATTCAAAGTCGTCAACCCGCTCTTCATCAGCGCCCCTTCCCGCGTCGTTCTGGCCGGGGTAACCATCATCAGGGATGGCACGCTGCTTCAGCATCTGGGCGTCAGTGCCAGGGAATTTGCGTTCGGCTACGGTGCGGCAATTGTCATCGGTTTTCCGGTCGGCATTGTTCTCGGGTGGTTCAAACTCGCGCGCGCGACATTCGGCCCGTTTATCGCGGCGATGCAGGCAACACCCCGCATTGCGCTGATGCCGCTGTTCATTATCTGGTTCGGGCTCGGCATCACCTCCAAGATCGTGATTGTTCTGCTCAGCGCCATCTTCCCCCTGATCGTCAATCTCCAGGTTGCCATGAGCACCATCGATGCCGATCTGGTCCAGGTTGCCCGCTCCTACGGGGCGACCCGCTGGCAGATATTCCGCAGCATAGCCCTGCCGACGTCACTGCCGTTTCTGATAACCGGATTACGCCTGGCGGCGGGACGAGGCCTGCTGGGGGTGATAGTGGCAGAGGTCTTCGGCGGAGCCGCGGGGATCGGCTACATGATCCAGTATGCCGGTTCCACGTTCCAGACCGACAAGGTTTTCGCCGGGGTGCTGGTCGTTGCCGCGACCGGCATTACGCTGGATTTTACGCTGGAACGTCTCGGGCGGCATTTTGACAAATGGCGCGGTGAGGCGGCGGTACACTAGAACCAACCCCCCTCAATCCCCCCTTATCAGGGGGGAGGTATGCATCGGATGAGCGTCTGCCACCCCTTGATAACGGGCGGGGTATGCATCGGATGAGTGTCTGTCACCCTCCCTTGATAAGGGGAGGGGCGGGGAGGGGTTAAAAATCGTGCAAAAGTTAATTAAGCTAAAAAGGAGCCAAACATCATGAAGATGCCACACAAAATGAAAATCATTCCGGTGCTGATGTTGGCCCTGCTCGCAACCGGCTGCACGAAAGAAGCCGATAAACCGACGCAGGGTGAAAACGCCAAAACCGTGATCAGGTATGCGACCAGTACCGGCAACCTCCCGATAAACTTCGGCATCAAGAAGGGTTATTTTGCGGAGCAGGGGCTTGATGTGAAGATCGTAAACATAGCCGGCGGCGTCGAGGCTGTTACCGCTGCCGCAGCAGGTGAAGCCGAGTTCGGCGGAATGGGCTCACCCATCATTGTGGGTGCCGCCGCCGGGGTGCCGATCACGATTGTCGGAGCGCCACCGGCTGCAGGTCAACACTTTGTCCTGGTCTCGAAACCCCAGTACAAAAGTTTTGATGAACTGAAAGGCAAGCCGGTCAGCCCTGGCGGTCCCGGTCAGGGCACCATCCAGGCCTTTAACGTGATTGCCAAGGCCAAGGGTTTCAAGCCGTCGGACTTCCAGAATGTCAATGCGGGCACGACCGCAAACGCCTTGGCTGCCCTGCAGGCGGGCAAGGTAGAGGCGATTATTACGTCAGAAGTAACCGGCGTGAAGGCGGAGCTGGAGGGTTTCGGCAAGGTGCTCGAACGGGCCGTTGACTACTTTGGCCACTATCAGCATACGTTCATCTTTGCCACCAACAAGTTCATCAAGGAGAAACCCGAGGCGGTACGGGGGTTTCTCGCTGCTTACCGTAAAACGGTGGAGTACCTGAAAGCCCATCCCGATGAAGCCGTTCAGTTTGCCGTAAAGGAGCTGCAGCAGGACGAGATCCCCTACAAAAAGGTGTACGGCAAGGAAATCCCTGTCTGGGAGACCAGCGGCAGGATTGATTTTGCCGGGACGGAGAATGCCATCAAGATATTGAAGGATCTTGGCGAAATCGACCCGAAAAATACGATTACCGCCAGGCAGATAGTCGATGAGCAGTTTCTGCCGAAGTAAGGCAGGTTTAAGGCTGAAGGTTGAAGTCAACCTAAAGGAAGGATTAAAATGTCAAGTTTTCGCCTGGTAACCTCATATATTCGCCAACATTGGTTCATTTATCTCGCCGGAATTGTCATGGTGGCGCTGGCAAGTCTGCTGATGGCGGTGATACCGCGCCTGCTGGGGGATATAACCAATCAGCTGCAGCGCGGCACGCTGGGCATGCCGGAAATGGCTCGTTTCATCAAGATCATCTGCGCGGTTGGCGTGCTGCGCGTGCTGACCGGGTGGGGCGGCCGTATCCTGATCCACCAGAAGGGGCGTACCCTGACCTATACGCTCCGCCGCAGGCTGTTTGAAAAATGGAATTCCCTGTCGCCGGCCTATTATCACCGCCATAGCGTCGGTGATCTGGTCGCCCATGCCTTGAGTGACGTCGAGGTGGTGCGGGAACTGGTCTCGATGGGTATCTGCCAGGCTTTCAGCGGCCTGGCGGTGCTGGTGGGGGTGATCTCCCTGATGGCCCTGAAGGTGGACTGGCGCCTGGCGCTTGCCGGTCTCGGGCCGCTGCTGTCAATTCCGCTGCTGGTGAAATGGCTCGGACCGAAGATCAAGAAACAGTCGCAACGCTCCCAGGAAGCGCTCGGCAGCATGTCCCAGATCGTGGAAGAGGTGATAGACGGCATCCGCGCCGTCAAGGCTTTCGGCACCGAACAGGTGGTCATCGGCCGTTTTACCGGCAAGGTCGATAACATCGTTACCGAAAAGATGCGCCTGGTTCGCCTTTCCTCGCTGTTCAGCTCGCTGGTGCCGTTAATGGTCAACCTCGGTTTTGTCTTTGTGCTCGGCTATGGCGGGGTTCTGGTGACGCTGCACCTGGTAACGCTCGGAGATTTTGTCGCCTTTACGCTCTATATCGCGATGCTGCGCCAGCCGATGGAGCAGCTGGGCAATGTTCTCAATACCGTGCAGCGCTCCAGCGCTTCCATCAAGCGTATCGAAGCGCTGCTGAACGTCGAGTCCGATGTCGTTGACCGTCCGGGTCTGCTGGTTGACCGGCCGCTGCAGGGAGAGTTGCGGGTGCAGGGGTTGAACTTCAGCTATCCGGGGACAGAGCGCACGGTGCTGGAGGATATCTCGTTCTCACTCAAGCCGGGGCAGACGCTCGGTATCATCGGCGCCACCGGGAGCGGGAAGAGCACCCTGGCCGATCTGCTGCTGCGGCTCTATGAACCGCCCGAGGGGACCGTGACCATCGATGGCCGCGATATCCTGAATTACCCGCTGGCGCGGCTCAGGGACGGCATCGCCTACGTGCCGCAGGACGGCTTTCTCTTTTCGACCACGGTGCTGGAAAACATCTGTTTCTCCGATGATTACCCCGACCGCGAACGGGCGGAACAGTGCGCCCGCATCACCGCTGTCCATGAAAACATCATGAATTTTCCGGAGGGTTTCAATACCGAGATCGGCGAGCGGGGGGTACGTCTTTCCGGCGGACAGAAACAGCGGGTCGCCATTGCCCGGATGATCTACAAGGACGCCCCCTACCAGATACTCGACGACAGTCTGAGCGCCATCGATACCACCACGGAACGGCAGATCCTGCAGAATATGCGCGAGCTGGGGAGTGCCGCTGCCGGCAAGGGGAAAAGCACCATCATCATTTCCCACCGCCTGAGCGCCGTGCAGCAGGCCGACGAGATTCTGGTGCTTGAGCGGGGGCGCATCGTCGAGCGGGGGAGCCACCGGCAGCTTATTGCCCTGTGCGGTGTCTACGCCGGACAGTGGTACATGCAGGCCGGGACGGAGCAGGCGCCGGGAGCCGGTGCTGACGAGGAGCTTCAGCTGCCGGCTCTGGAGAGTGAGCAGAATATTGACGAAGAGATGGAACAGCTCGAAGCCGGGCAGATGGAGGAGGCCGCATGAAAAAGAAGAATCCGGTTCGCGGCACCCTGAAGATTCTGCTTCCGTATCTGAGCCGGTACCGCAGCCGCCTGGCTGTAGTCGGCACGCTGATTGTGGCCGTTGTGCTGATCGATCTGGTACAGCCGTATCTGGTCAAGGAGGCGATAGATCGTTACGTCACCTCGTCGTCGCCGAACAGCACTGCCGTTATGAAGATGGCGCTGGGCTACTTCCTGCTGGTCATGGCCGGTTTTGTCATGACCTACTATCAGGAGACCATGCTGCAGCAGGTCGGGCTCTCCATTGTGCGGAGAATCCGTATCGACCTGTTTAATCATATTCAGCGCCTGGCGCTGCGCTATTTCGACCAGAACAGTTCGGGGCGCATCATCACCAACGTGGTCAGTGATACGGAGGCGCTCAACAACTTTTTTACCCAGTTTCTGGCCAATATCCTCCGGGGCGGTTTCTCCCTGATTCTGATCATGGGGTTCATGCTGCAGCTGAACGTGACCATCGCCCTTTACTGCTTTCTGTTGATCCCGCTGGTGGCCACCATCACGGTGTTTTTCCAGAAACGGCTGCGCAAGGTCAATGCCGAAGTCAGAAACCGGCTCGGCATTGCCATCGGGTTTCTCGCCGAGAACCTGAGAGGCATGGCGATTACCCAGATTTTCCATCAGGAAGCAAAACAGCAAAAGGGGTACAACGACCTCAACCGTGCGCTGCTGCGGGCCACAATCATTGAAAACCGCTATATCCTGTCGTTCTTTAACGTGACGGAACTGCTGGGCGATCTGGGCATCGCCACGCTGCTCTGGTTCGGCGGCGGCGCGGTGATCAGGGGGACGGTTTCCTTCGGGGTGCTCTATGCGTTTGTCGGCTATATCCGCCGTTTTTTCCATCCGATCAACACGATTTCGCAGCAGATGAATGCCCTGCAATCGGCCATTGTGGCGGTCGAGCGAATTTCCGCCACCCTGCAGGAAACGCCGGACATCAAGGAAACTCCCGCCGCCGCGGCTCCTCACGTAGCCGGTTTGATCGAGCTGAATGGCGTTTCTCTTGCTTATCGCCCCGGTTACCCGGTACTGCACGATATCAACCTGACCATCTTGCCGGGGCAGCGGATCGGTTTCGTCGGCGCGACCGGAGCCGGCAAGTCTTCGATCATGAACCTGGTGACCCGGTTTTACGATGTCACGGAAGGGGCGGTCAAAATAGATTCCGTCGATGTGCGCAACTGGCCGCTCGAAGATCTGCGCCGCTCGGTCGGCATTGTCCAGCAGGATGTCACGCTCTTCTCCGGCAGCATCACGGACAACATCCGCTTCTTTCAGCCGGAGATTTCGGAGGAGCGGGTCCGGGAGGCGTGTCGCAACATCGGCGCCGAACCGTTTATCCTGCGGCAGTCACAGGGG
>JBAVTM010000338.1:0-3086 GCA_049696195.1 Desulfuromonadaceae bacterium
TCGAACAGCTGTGGGGCCACCATGATCAGCAGGGAAAAAACGATAAACAGCAGAAGGTCTTTTTTCATGGTGTCAGACCCGCTCCGAATCGGCCTTGCCGAAGAGCCCCTGCGGACGGATAAACAGAATCAACAGCAAGATGATGAAGGCGATGGCGTCCTTGTACCCCGATGAAATCAGCCCCGCTCCGAGCGATTCGAGCACGCCCAGAATCAAGCCGCCGACAACCGTGGAAACACCACTGCTCATTCCGCCGATTATTGCCGCACAGAAGCCTTTCAACCCAAGCATGACGCCGACGTCGTAGGCGGTCATCGTCAGCGGCGCAACGATGATGCCGGCAACTGCCCCCATCGCGGAACTGATGACAAACGAGAACAGCACCATGCGCCGCACGTCGATCCCTACCAGACCGGCTGCCCGGCGGTTGTAGGAACAGGCCCGCATGGCTTTGCCGCTGATGGTATGGTAAAAGTAGACCTTGTTGATGATAATGATGACCAGCGTAATGGCGAGTATCCAGAGGTGCTGCGGAAGTATGGTGGCTCCGCCGATGGCTATCGGAGCATCTCCGGAAAAGGGGGGAATGGCATGGGTGTCCTTCCCCCACACCAGCATCGCCAGGCCGCGGATCAGGATGCTGCCGCCGATGGTTATGATGACCAGGTTGATCGGGGTCGGCTGCCGGAGCGGCCGGATAGCCAGGCGCTCGAATAAAATGCCGACCACCGTGGAAACGGCCACGGCACAGGGAATCGCCGCCCATAGCGGTAGCTTGAGAAGATCGAGACATGACAGCGTCAGCAGACCACCCAGCATGACAAATTCACCCTGGGCAAAATTGATGATGCCGGTGGCGTTGTAAATGATCGAAAAACCGATCCCTATCAAGGCATAAATGGCGCCGGTCGATAAACCGGACAGCGTGTATTGGAGAATCTGGTCGAACTGCATTGTACCTCATAAATGTAGGGGCGAAGCAAGCCGCACCTGCTTCGCCCACCACTTCTGGCGTTTTCTCAAAAGACGGGCGCAGCAAGCGGCGCCCCTACAAAATTACTTTACTATTACCCAGTCCTTGTTCTTGACCTCGACGAGCACAAACGCATCCTTGCCCAGACCGGCATGATCCTGGGGGGTATACGTAAATGTGCCGCCAATTCCGCAGAAATTCCTGGTTTTTTCAAGTTGGTCCCGAATAGCTGCTGGTGTTACTGCGCCGCGCTCGATGGCATTCCTCAACAGCATGACTGCGTCCCAGGCATGCCCACCGAAATGATCTCCCTCGACCTTGTAATGATTCTGATAATCCTTGACGAATGACACGAGGGATTTTTTCTGGGATTCGGATTTTGGAAGCAGGTCACATACCAATACCTTTCCAGATGGCAGTCTGACTCCTTCAGCAGCATCACCGGCCAGTTCAATGAATTTCTTTGACGATACGCCGTGGCTCATGAACAGGGGCGTTTTGATGCCGAGCTGGCGTGCATTTTTTGCAATAATAGCCGGACCGGGGTTGGTACCCCAGCAGATGATGGCCTGAGACTGAGAACCGCGAATCTTTGTCAACTGTGCGGTCATGTCGGTATCTTTCGGACCGTAGGTGTCGTCAGAGACGATGGTAATGCCGTATTTGGCAGCCTGGCTCTTCAGCTGTTCTCGTCCCGATGCTCCAAAACCATCCGAGACGGAGAGGATTGATACTTTTGTCTGCTTGGTTTTCTGCAGATATTCATAAATTCTGCCGACCGCCAACGCGTCATTCTGAGCGGTCTTGAAAACCCATTTTTTTACCGGATCGGTAATTTTGCTGCCGGCAGAGCAGGAAATCAGAGGTACCTGTTCCTTCTCCGCCACCGGTATCACCGCCATGGTCTCACCGGTCGTGCTTGGCCCGATGATCGCAACGACCTTGTCGTCCTTGATCAGTTTAGTTGCAAGCTGGACGGCTTTTGTCGCGTCACCGGTCGTATCGTATACCACAAGTTCAAGCTTGTGACCCTTTACGCCACCGGCCCTGTTGATTTCATCAATAACCATTTTTGCGCTGTTGCGTTCCGGCTCGCCGAGAAAAGCGGCGGGACCGGTTACGGCAAACAGGCCTCCGATTTTGATCGGAGCGGCGGCAAAGGAAGTTGCGGAGAAAAGCATGGCAACAGCTGCAACTAAAAAACTCATAACTTTAGTGTTCATGGAGAATCTCCCTGGAATCCATCGAGAAGTTTACTTGATCAGCGACCAGTCACCCTTGACGACCTTGACCATCTCAAAGGCGGAGAGGTCAAGTCCGTTGTGATCTTTCGGGGACATCGTGAAAATGCCGGATACGCTGACCAGTTTGCTGGTCTGCTCGATTCCGGCACGGATCTGTTCAGGGGTGGAGCCGTTCTTTTTGATGGCGTGTGTGGCAAGAAGAAAGGCGTCATATGCATAGCCGCCAAATGTTGATGCCTCGGTTCCATACGCCTTCTTATATGCCTGATCATAGTTTTTCAGCAGCTTGTACTGCGGGTCACTCTTCGGCAACGCATCGTAAATGGCGAGTTTACCGGCGGGAAGCATGACACCTTCAGCCGAATCGGCACCGGCCAGTTCGATATACTTTTTAGAGGCGACGCCGTGACTCATGCAGAGTGGAGTCTTGAGTCCGAGCTGCTTGACGTTTTTCGTGATGACAGCCGGTCCCGGGTTGGTGCCCCAGCAGATTATCGCATCGGGCTTGATGCCGCGGATCTTGGTCAGCTGGGCGGTCATGTCGGTATCTTTCGGGCCGTAGACCTCATCTGCCACTATCGTAAAGCCTTTCTGTTTGGCAAGAGCCTTGATCTGTTCACGACCGGAGGCGCCGAATCCGTCTGTTACCGTCAACAGTGCGATGCTCTTCTGCTTTTTACCCGCCATGTAGTTAAGGATCTTTTCGGCGGCGACATGGTCATTGGCCGGGGTTTTAAAAACCCAGTGCTTGACCGGATCGGTGATTTTGATGCCGGCAGCGCACGAAATCAGAGGGACTCTCTCTTTTTCAACGACCGGGATAACCGCCATGCTCTCGCCGGTGGTGCTTGGCCCAATGATTACGCTGA
>JBAVTM010000339.1:0-6601 GCA_049696195.1 Desulfuromonadaceae bacterium
GGTCAGCGGTGCGCCATTCAGGGTGGCGGTGGCGCTCACATATGCAAGGGCCGTGGGCAGGGTGTCGCTCACCACAACGTTCTCCAGAGCCGCGCTGACCGCCACACCGGGGACCGTGATCTGGTAGACAGCCTCTTCACCGATGGTAACCTCGCCGGTTGTCGGGGCAATCACGACCTTGGCCCGTGGCGTAACGCTCACCTTGTTGATCATGAAGAACTGCGACGACCCCGTCGGGACATACTTCTGGCCCGACTGCGCCGGCAGCGACCAGTACTCGTTCAGTGACGCGCTGTTGTTCCAGGTCTGGTTGGGGCCAAAGTCGGTATGGAAGCCGATGTTGTAATCGACCGTCGCGCACTGGCCCGGGTTGACCGGCGTGTTGAACACGAAAATCATGCTGCCGCCGCGCGTAGCCGGTGCGGTGTAGGTATAGCCGGTCCCGGCAGTGAGGGGGGTCCCGCCCACGGCCACCACCGGCGGGGTGATACTGCTCTCATTCAGCTGGCTCGCCAGCACGTCGGTAAGCTTGACGCCGTAAGCCGGTGCCAGACCGTTGGTGTTGCACGACCTCAGCTGGAAGTGGACGGTTTCGGAGGCGACGTTGACATTGAGGGGTGTCGTAGGGGTGTTGCCGGCGCCGTTTCCAAGCTTGACAATGGGGCTCATGATCGGCTGCCGCAGCGTGAGGATGTCACTGGAAACCAGGCGGGTCGGATCGACCACCGTAATGCCGCCGGCATCCAGATAGCTCAGGGTCGCGGTGTTGCGCAGAGTGGTGACCGGGGTCTGGACGATCCCCGCATCCGGCAGCACCTTCGCCTTGTACTCAATGATCAGGGCATCGAACGGCGTGTTATTGTTGCTCGGGGTGTTGACCACGGTGCCCAGATCCCAGGTCAGCGTGCCGGTGGCGCCTGGAGCCGGCTGTGAAACAGCCGAGTACGTAAAGGTGCTGCTGCCCGAGACGGGAGTAATGCCCACCAGGCTGTCGTAGGCCATGCCCGTTGGCAGCAGATCCTGCACCTTGACACTGCGGTTGGTTCCTTCTCCCAGTTTCAAGGTCAGGCGGTAGGTGGCGGTGTCACCGATACGCCCGATCTTGTCAAGGGCGGTGCTCGGCGGGTCCACGTACGTGTCCGCAATGATCGTCTTGGTCAGACTGTTTCTGTCGGAAATGGTCAGGCGAGTGGTGGCCGGGCCGGTGAAGTAATCGTTATACGCGGGTGTGCCGCTGCCGGTGCGTTCATAGCTGTTCGCGCCGTCAAGGCCGGTCCACTGCGCGGTCACGCTGTTGGTCAGCGCCTGACCGGCCACCACCGTGCCGAGCACGCGTACATCATACACAACGGAGACATTCGTTCCTTCGGGAATGTCGATAGTGCCGGCCCAGGTGAGGGTCTGAGGGTTGTTCATCCCGTCTCCGGCCACAGTCGGTTCGACAGCCACGCCACCCACCCGCGCGGTCCCGGTAACATATGCGAGGCCCAGGCTCAGGGTGTCGACGAGGCCGGCATCGAAGGCGCTCGATAAGTTGGCGCCCGAGGCCGCTGCCAGGCTCACGGTATAGTGCAGGGTGTCGCCTGCGCTGGCTGGCGACGTGGGATTCACACTCGTGGCGATGGCGACGGAAGGCTCGATAATGGTCAGCGGACCGCTGCCGCCGCTGGTCACCGAACCGGCCGGCATGTTCGTATAGGTATAGGAGGCGGTGTTCGTAACGATCGTCCCGGCATTGGCCTGGTCATTGTTGGCCACGCGGGCGGTCAGCGTGATCACCGCCTGCTGGCCGGCCGGGATGGTGCCGAGGGACAGGGTCAGGGTCTGGCCGGACTGGGTGGTGGTGACGGTATGCGGCGCGCCGTTCAGGGTGGCCGTGGCGTTCGCATATTCAAGGGCAGCGTGCAGGGTATCGCTCACAAGCACGTTGGCGAGTTCTGTATTCATCGGCATGCCCGGAACCGTAATCCGGTAGGTCACTGCTTCGCCGATGGTCGCTTCCGCCGGCGACGTCAAGGTCTTCGACACCGGTTGCACGGTCACTTTGTTGGTCATCCAGACTTGCGCCAGGTCGGTGGGAGCATAGAGGCGGCCATTCGTCGGCAGCGACCCGTACTGCGGCAGCCCGGCCTGGTTTGACCATGTCTGGTCGGCGGCGAGGTCGGTGTGGAAGCCGATATTGTAATCGACGGTCACGCACTGGCCCGGATTGACCGGCGTGTTGAGCATAAAGCTCATGGAGCCGCCGCGCGTAGTCGGTGCGGTGTAGGTATAGCCCGACCCGGCGGCGAGGGTGGTCCCGCTCACGGCCACCACCGGCGTGGTGATGCTGGACTCATTCAGCTGGCTCGCCAGCAGGTCGTTCAGCTGGACGTTGTAGGCAGGCGCCAGGCCGTTGTTGCACGACTTCAGCTGGAACTTCATCACGTCGCTGGCGATGTTGACCTTGTACGGATCGGCTGCGGTGCCTGTGCCGATGCGGCCGGTGCCCTGGTCGACCTTGCTGATTGCCGCCATCTGCGGCTGACGCGCTTCGATGGTCGCTGTCGTCGTCAACCGGGCAGGATTGACGGCCGGGTCGCCGCCCGCATAGGACAGCTTTGCCCGGTTGTCGAGCAGGATGGATGTGTTATAGGCCACCCCCACCGTCGGCGCATCCGTGACGACCTTCGCGACATACCGGATCACCAGGGCGTCGATCGGCGTATTGTTGTTGCTCGGCGTGTTAATGATGTCGCCGAACTCCCACCGCAAGGTGCCGGTAGCGCCGGCAGCCGGCTGTACCCCCAAGGTGTAACTGAAGTCCGAGCCACTGATGACCGAGAAACTCTGCAGCGCCATGCCCACGGGCAGCGCATCCTCGACCACCACGTTCCGGGTGGTAAATTCCTGCATGTTCAGCGTCAGATCGTAGGTGGCGGTATCTCCGACGCGCACAACATGCGGCGTAGTGGAAAGATCTTCCACGTAGGAGTCCGCGTTTACCGATTTGACGAGGGAGGTGTTGTCAACCGTCTTGACCGTGATGCTGGCCGGCCCGGTGCAATAGTCGTTCGGCAAGGTCGTGCCCGGACAGCCCGCGCCGGTGCGCTCACGCCCCGGGGCTGGATTACCAATTGAATCGATCGGATAATCCTCATCGAGCGAGGTCCAGTCCACATAGGCGCTGTTGGTGAAGGAACCAACCGAGGGGGCATCCACCACCCTCACCTGATAGGTCAGCACCAGCGACTGGCCGGCGGGAATGTCGAGAGTCCCGTCACCGTTGCCGCGGCCCCAGACCAGGGTGGTGCCGGAGGGAGTGGAGGGATTCGCGACAAAACCGGTGACCGCGGCGCCGTTGATCGCGGCGGCGGCGGAACCGGCCACCAGCGCTACGTTCGCCGGCAGGGTGTCGGCGATGTTGGCATCAAAGGCGGTGGAAGTGCCGCTATTGGGAATCGTAATCTTATATTCGAGAACGTCGCCCACCGTGGCGGGATCGGTCGCCTGTTTTCCCGCAGGCGAGACAAATCGCGCCGTCTTGGCGGCGGCCAGGTGTGGTTCGGTCACGGTCATGTTGGCGGTGGTGCCCGCGCCGCCCGTTAATTTCGTGCTGTCGACGCCGTTTGCCCGGTTGTAGGTATAACTCGCGCTGTTGTTGAAGAACACGCTGCTCTGGTTGGCGGCGCTGTTCAGCAGTTCCACGGTGACCGCGATCCTCGCCTGACCATTGACGGGGATATCGATGCCGGTGGTGGTCGTGTCTTCAAGAATGAGCGAGTTGCCGGTGCCCGTATTGTTGATCACCCAGGTACCGCCCGTTGCCACCCGTGCGCTCACAAAGCGCAGGTTCGCGGGCAGCGAATCCAGGACCCGCACGTCATACAGGGGTATGGTGGTCGGGGTCGCAGGCACGGTGATGATGTACTCGAACCGCTCGCCGATCGTGGCGTTCGGCTTGGTATTCGCCTTCGCCAGCGGGTCGGGAATCCGGATCGTCACGTTGGTCGGATCTTTCGTCCCATCGGGCGGGGCCACGCCGTTGAGGTAGGGATCATCGCTCAGGGCGGTGAAGCCGCCGGCAGCGCTGAGGGTCGCCTGGTTGGAGACCGTGGTGCCGTTGGCGAGGCCCGTTCTGAGGGTGATGTCGAACTCGACCACGAGCTGGCCCCCGACTTTGACGTCCAGGACAGGCGCGCCGGAGATCTGCAGCAGGCCGGAAGTGGAATTAAAGGTCCAGCCGGCGTTGTATCCTGCGGGCGGCGTAATAGTAACATTACGAAGGGTGGCCGGATCGAAGGAGGTCAGGTTCAAGGTGTCGCTGATCGTGATCGTATTGATCGTCTGATCAACATTGAAGGCGCGCAGTCTGTAGTGCAGGGTATCACCCGGCGTCGCCGTGGTGGCCGGGTTTTCAAGGCTGGTCAGGTTCCGGACCGTTTTCTCGAAATAGTAGCCGTGCAGGGCCGCCATGACGGACTGGCTGTCCTGAAAATCCACTACGGTCGGCGTGCCGTCGGTGAGCGTCCTGGTGAACACGCGGCGGCCGGCATAGGTGCTGCTCGCGCTGAACCATTGGGTCGCGCCGGCGACATTGGTAAGCGTTGCGCCGTCATTGGTAAAACCGGGATCGAGCTGCGTCTGGTAGGTGATGATCAGACGTTGCTCGGGAGCGATTGGACCCGCGACGTCGGTCATGGTCAGATTGAGCTGGCAACTGTTATAGGCGGCCGTGTAGTCGGTACCCGGGGCCAGCGCCTTGACGAGGGTGACGCCGTCGGCCTGGACGATCCTGGCATTGAGCGCGGCAGCGGGGCTGCTGGCGCACATGCCGACCGGGATATTGTCGGTGACCGTGGCGTTCCGTGCATCGCCGCCGCCGCTGTTCTGGACATCGATGGTGAAGGCCGCCGTGTCACCCAGGTTTATGGCCGTCGCCAGGCTCGTCTTGTTGACCACCAGATTGGGCGCTACGATGGTCATCGGCGTCGAAATGCCCGACTCGCCCGGGAGGGGGTTAAAGTATTCGCCGGCATCCTGGATGCCGTCCTCATCGAGATCGATCCACCGTGCGAACGACCACTTGGCCGTATTGGTGAAGGGCAGACCCGGCACGTTCGCCGGTGTGTCGTTGAGGACCGCCGTCACCTCGACCACAACCTGGCTCCCGGCCGCGATATTGGGCAGCGTGAAGTGAAGGTATTTGTTGGTACTATCAGAAAGTTGCGTGATCGGCACAGCGGTGGTGGTGCCTTTGTAATGGGCGTTCAGGCTCACAAGCGTAAGGTCGGCGCCAGTCGCGGCGAGATCATCCACGATCGTAATCGCACCCAGATCGTGTGAGGACGGCGTGCCGGCCGGGTAATTCATGGATGGGAGCGTGAGCGTATAGGTGAAGGGCAGACCGATCGTGGCGGTGGCTGCGGGGGACTGCTTGGTGATGGTTTCAGCGGGGACCATGAGACTCTGGCACGCACCACTGAATGCCCCTTCGTCGGAGTTGACCACCCAGAGTTTGTGATAGATATTGGCACACGCCATGTTGCCGGAGTACCAGACGTTGTCGAACGCGATCAGATAGATTGTATCTTTATCAGGAGTATAAAAATTTAAGGTCGGTGTCAGACCGTTAGGCCAAGCTGATGATATTGGAAAGTTCCTGAACTCGCAGTTCATGTCGATGCCGAATGAACTGCCCGGAAGATTTGCCCGAACAAAAGGGTCGTTACCATCGACGACAGAGACTGTGTCTGTTATATTTTTCTTGTAATAAGAGCACATATCCGTCCCCGCCTGAGTCGGCGAGGCCGCGCCCAGAACCAGGGCGAGAGCGGCAATGATGAAACCGGACAGAACGGTCCTGCTCCCCGGTCTGGTTTTCAAGGGCGAAATAACCAGTTGCACCTCCCTTGAGTCAGTGCATCCGATCGCGAGAACAGGATTCCCGTCAAGTCCCGCTTGCGACGCAAAACGGCGGCATATTCCACGTCCCCCCAAATCGCCCGAGACGACAGCAATCAGCTTGCGAGAGATATTTGACACGGTCAGTTTTAACTTCATGACAATTTGCATTCGCCCTCGAAGAAAGTAATTGCACTTATATTCAATAAAAAAAGGAGCGCTCTCATCTTCCGAAGATAAGAGCGCTCCTTGTGTCGGTAAAATACCGGGTGCCAAGATGCATATCTCATCTCTTCGGCAACCCGGCTATCCTTTTAGGTAAGGACCCGTGGTTTTGCGTCACCAGATTACTCTGGTTTTGCCCGTTCGGAGAACGTTTGAAGCTTGATTGGTTGAATCCTTCGTGGTCTACAGAACTAAAAAACCCGCACCAAAGGAATCGACCTGCCGCACGGCGACGGGTTTCCTTTAATGCGGGTTTCGCAGTTCCCTTGCGGGTTGCGGACTAACCGCCCTTCTATTACGCTCCGCAATAAACACGGAGTAACTAACAGATGCCAATAATTTATTTCAGGGTCACCGGCAACTTTACCGCCGTTATCCCGCCATCGTTCCAGTCGATTTCCATCTTACCCCCGAAGTTGGCGGTTGGTATTACCCCCAGCTCTTTCATAACAGCCGCGAGTTTCTTCTTCCAGTCGGGGGTCGGGTCTATCAC
>JBAVTM010000340.1:0-10648 GCA_049696195.1 Desulfuromonadaceae bacterium
TAGCGGGATATGAAAACGGAGGGATGACAGTAGACCTTTTTTGCACCACACTCGTCGAGCAACGGTTTCAGGCCGCCGGCGTGGTCATAATGACCGTGTGAGATGACCACATTCCTGACCCTGGACAGATCCTTGTTCATGCGCCGGGCATTGTGCAGCAGGGTCAGCCCCTGGCCGGTGTCGAACAGCAGCGGCTCACCGTCCGACGGTTCGATCAGCGCGGAAAAGCCATGTTCTCCCAGAGTGCCGGAGAGCGGCCCGACCGAGTTTTCGCAGAGGACCGTGATGCGGCCTTTCATTTACAGCAGGTGCTCTTCGGGAAGCGCGGCACACCCATTTTCTGCAGTATATTAAACATCGGGCAGAACTGGGTAAAGCCGGACTGAAAAAGGTTCAGGCCGACAAAGCCGGTGAACCAGAGCCAGTTGGGTGAATGAAAATGGGCCAGCAGCAGCGAGATCATAACAAATGATCCGGCCACGATTCGGACAACACGTTCGATGTAGAATTCTTCTTTCATGGTATAACTCCTTTGGCGGCCCTATTTATCGATGTCTGTTTTCTTGCCCCGGTCCCCGAGGTCACATTTATCGGACATTCAGGTAGACACCCCGAGGCGGGGGAGAATGTATTTTTGCAGAACTATCCAGAATATCAGGATTCCGATCAGCAGCAGCAGATCATTCATGTACGTTTCCTTTCTCGACGCTATTTTCTTTCCAACATCTCCGCAATTTTCCCTCCCACCTCGCCGGTCAGCACCGGGCAGACCCCCTTGTGTGTCTGCCTGATGGTCTTGCAGCAGGTCACGCCGTATTTCTCCTTGAACCACGTGTGCAGTTCCTTGGTCAGGTGGGCCGTTTGCTTCTTGTCTCCCAGAACCAGACCGAGTCCGACGGTGCCGCCGGAAACCGCACCGCAGATGCACCCCGAGCTGGAACCGCCACCGAAACCGGATACGGCGCCGACTATCGACTCGGGCAGGTGGGGGGCGAAGTGCCTTCGCACGACCTCCAGCACCGCTTCTGCACAATGATATTTTCCCGAGCGGTAGAGCTCCTCGGCTTCAGCCTGGCATCTCTCGCTCAACTCAACTTCTTCCTGTGACAGCTTCCTGCTTTTGTTCCAGAACATTATATCTCCTCTACATTTCCTTTTATATTATGACGTTCTTTCCAGTTTTGAACCAGATAATAGAGAATCGGTATCGTCACGCGCGACAGGGTCGTAGAGGCGATCTCCCCGCACATCA
Source organism: Desulfuromonadaceae bacterium (assembly GCA_049696195.1). Lineage (GTDB taxonomy): Bacteria > Desulfobacterota > Desulfuromonadia > Geobacterales > Pseudopelobacteraceae > JACRCG01. The sequence continues at coordinate 1,253 of JBAVTM010000340.1, forward strand.
TCGCGATGGCCAGTCCCTGGAAGATCGGATCGAAGACGATCACGAAGCTCCCGACCACAACCGCCGCGGCGGTCAGCAACATGGGACGGAAACGGACCGCTCCGGCCTCGATAATAGCCTCGTCCAGCGGCATACCTTCACGGCGCTTCATTTCGGCAAAATCGATCAGGATGATCGAGTTTCGCACGATGATACCGGCCAGGGCGATGAAGCCGATCATCGACGTCGCGGTAAAAAAGGCCCCGAACAGCGCATGCCCCGGCAGGATGCCGATCAGTGTCAGCGGGATGGGCGCCATGATCACGAGCGGCGTGGTGAAATCCTTGAACCAGGCCACCACCAGGATATAGATCAGCACCATGACCGCGCCGAAGGCGATGCCAAGATCGCGGAACACCTCATAGGTGATGTGCCACTCGCCATCCCACTTCATGCCGATATGTTCTTCGCTCCAGGGCTGACGGGATGCCAGCACCTCAATTTTTTCCCCGTCCGGCGTCGGAATGGCAGCGATCTCTTTCTGCATCTTCAGGATCGCATAGACCGGCGCCTCGATCTCCCCGGCAACATCAGCAGTCACATACACCACATTCTTAAGGTTCTTGCGGTACAGGGTCTTATCCTCGTTCCCCCTGTTCAGGCGCACCAGCTGTGATAACGGCACATTGCCCTTTGGTCCCGGAACATAGACTGAGGAGAGCGCAGCGGCAGAACTGCGTTGGCCGACCGGGAGGCGCAGGTTGATCGACACCGGCTCTTTTTCCTTCGGCAGGTGCAGGAGCCCGGTACTTTCACCTTCCAGGGCGATGCGCAGGGTCCTGGCAACGTCATCCACGGCGACACCCGAAAGAGCCGCCTTTTCCTGATCAACAGCAAAGGTCAGCTTGGCCTGGTCCTCCTCGCGGTACCAGTCGACATCGACCACGCCGACCGTCTTGGCCAGGATCGCCATGACTTTTGCGGCAATCCCGGCACGGGAAGCATCATCGGGGCCGTATACCTCGGCCACCAGGGTTGCCAGCACCGGCGGACCGGGCGGAATCTCGGCTACCTTGACCCGGGCGCCATATCTATCGGCAACCGCTTTGACAAGCGGCCTGATGCGCTTGGCGATAGCATGGGACTGATCCGTGCGCTCGTCCTTGGGGAGCAAGTTGACCTGTATATCAGCCAGGCTGGCCCCTTTGCGCAGGTAGTAGTGCCGCACCAGACCGTTGAAGTTGAATGGAGCGCTGGCGCCGATGTAGGCCTGGAAATCCGTTACTTCCGGTACCGTGCGCAGTGCGTCACCCATTTCGCGGGTCATGCGGGCGGTCTGCTCCAGCGGTGTGCCTGCCGGGGCGTCGATGATCACCTGCAGTTCGTTCTTGTTGTCGAACGGCAGCATCTTGACCGTCACCGCCTTGAAGTAAATCAGGGAACAGGAAAGCAGCAGCAGGACGACGACACCCGTCAAAAAACCGTAGCGCAGACGCTTCTCATGGATCAGACGCCCCATCCAGCGACGGTAAAATGCCGTCAGCTTTGAATCTTCCGGTTTCTCGTGTGTGCCGTAGTGCGACTCCCCCTTCATGAAGCGGAAGGCAAAATAGGGGGTAACGATGAAGGCAATCAGCATGGAGAAGAGCATGGCCATGCTGGCGCCGACCGGGATCGGCCGCATGTAGGGGCCCATCAGGCCGCCGACAAAACCCATCGGCAGAATGGAGGCGATGACGGCAAAGGTGGCCAGCACCGTCGGGTTGCCGATTTCGTCAACCGCCTTGATCGCCGCATCCAGCGGCTTCATGATCGTTGTCGTAAAGTAGCGGTGGATGTTCTCGACCACCACGATGGCGTCATCCACCAGGATACCGATCGAGAATATCAGGGCAAAGAGCGTGATGCGGTTCAACGTGTAGCCGATCAGGTAGAAGATCAGCATCGTCAGTGCCAGCGTGACCGGAATGGCAATGGCCGCCACCGCACCGGCGCGCCACCCCATGAAGAGTGCGATCAGGATCGTAACCGAAATGGCCGCCAGGAACATATGAAAGAGCAGTTCATTGTTCTTTTCCCGGGCGGTCTCGCCGTAGTTACGGGTAACCGTCACCTGCACGTCGGAGGGGATCGTCTTGCCTTTCAACGATTCGATTTTCCTGACCAGATCCTCGGCTACCCAGGTTGCATTGGCGCCTTTACGCTTGGCAATGGAAAGCGTTACCGCGGGGTAATCGGCCTTTTGTGACAGCTGCTTTTTGCCGGTCACGTCCACCATGCCGGACCGGTTGGCCCCTCCCAAACCAAAGAAGACATAGTCCACCGGCTCGCTCAGAGCGTCCTCCACGCGCGCCACGTCAGACAGGTAGACCGGCTTGCCGCCATAAACACCGATCACCAGCCGTTTTACAGCCTCGGCACTGTTCAGGAAGCCGCCGGTATCCACGAGCATGTCCCGGTTGCCGCTGGAAAAGCTGCCCGACGGAAGCGAAACATTGCCCTTCTGCAGGGCGCCTGCCGCCTGCAGCGGTGACAGACCGAACCCGGCCAGGCGCGGTGCGTCCAGGGTGACACGCAGCTGCCGGGAGAGTCCGCCGGTGATTGTTGTTTCAGCGGTGTTCTCGCTCTTTTTCAGTTCGTCGGCTACTTCACGTGCCAGTGTCCGGAGCGTCCCGTGGTCGTAGCGGTCGGACCAGAGTGTCACGGCCAGAATAGGGACGTCGTCGATCGATTTCGGCACGACCAGAGGATCGGACGCACCCGGCGGGAGCAGCGTACGGTTGCTCATGACCTTGTTGTAGAGCTTGACCAATGACTCTTCCATCGGCTGCCCCACCTGATAGCGGACCGTGATGATCCCCATGCCGGGACGGCTCATCGAATAGAGGTACTCGACCCCCTTTATTTCCCACAGCCTGGCCTCAAAGGGCTTGACCACCCGCTCCTGCACCTCCTGCGGAGATGAACCGGGCATCGGCAGGTAGATATCCACCATCGGCACCACAATCTGCGGTTCCTCCTCGCGGGGGGTCATCTTGACGGCGAAGAAGCCGAGCAGCAGAGAGGCGCCGACGATCAGCGGGGTCAGCTTGGAGTTGATGAAAGAGCGGGCAATTTTTCCGGCAAAACCGAGGTTTTCCATAGGCTACTCCACCCGTGCCCCTTCGGTGATCTTCTCGACACCGGCCACAGCCACACGATCACCCTCCGCCAACCCGGCAAGGATCTCCACCCGCTCACCCGTTTCCCTGCCGACCTTGACGATCCGCATACGGGCGGTATTCGCCTTGTCCAGCGCCCAGACCGAAGTCAGTGCGCCATGTTCAACAACGGCTTTTTTCGGCACGGTGATGCCGTTGGTCGTTGTCCCGAGAGCGATCGCGCCGCGGCCGAACATGCCGGATTTCAACCCCTTCTGATTCAGGGCGATCTTGGCCACAAAGGTACGGCTGGCCGGATCGGAGGTCGGCACGATCTCGGCGATTCTGGCGGCAAAAGAACTTCCCACGGCATCGAGCGTCACCTGCAGCGGCGTGCCCGGCCTGACCCTGGTTGCAACGCTTTCCGGCAAGGCCAGTTCCAGTTGATAGCTCCCCTCATCCTCTATCGTCATCAGCGGCTGCCCCGGAAAAACCGTTGCTCCCAGATCGGCCTGCTTGCTGACGACAATCCCCGAGATCGGGGCAATGATCCGGGTATAGCCGGACAGCGTGGATGCAGCCTTTGACCCTTCCTGGGCCTGTTTGAGCCTCGATTCGGCACGGGCCACACCCTGGGCCGCCACATCTTTTTCAGTCTGCCTGACATCAAATTCCTGACGGGTGACCGCCTGCTCTTTCAGCAGGTTGCTGTAGCGGTCAAAGGTGGTGTCGGCCAGTTTTTTCCGTGACACCGCTTCATCCAGTCCGCGGCGGGCCTCCTCAATTCCGGCGGTAGCCACGGCTGCAGAGGCCTGCTGTTCCTGAGCATCAAGCTGCGCCAGCAGTTGTCCCTTGCGTACCCGGTCTCCTTCACGGACACGGAGCACGCTGATGCTGCCCGGGATACGGGCCGAGATGACCGCGCTGGTGCGCGCACGCACGCTCCCGACAACATCCATCAGTTCCGGCACGGCAACGACCTTGACGGTCTCCAGGGACACTCCCTTGACGGCCGCCGCCGGTGCGGTTTCAGCTGTACCCGCATCGTGCTTTTTCGAGCAGCCGGCGGCCGAAAGAGCGGCCGTCAGCAGGAGCGTTACCGGCAGTATATAGTTCCTCATTTCAGCATCTCCTTCACAAATGTTCCCGTCATGTAATAAATGCGTCCACCAGCCAGGGCATAGCCGGCCTCGGCTTCCACCAGATTTGCCCTGGCCTGGTTCAGCGCCGTCTGGGCATCGAGCAATTCAACCATTGTTGCCAGCGAATTTTCAAAGCGTTTTGTGAGGAGCCTGACCGTTTCCTCGGCATCCAGCACCGAGTGCCGGGCCACCTCCAGGCGTTTGCCCATTTCGTGGCGCCGGACATAACTTTCCCTGAGCTGATAGCGGACATCCTTTGTTGCGGACTCCAGCATCTCGCGCGCGGCCGATTGACCCGAAACCGCCCGGTTACGCTCGCTGTTGGTACGGAACCCGTCGAATAGCTGCCATTTGAGTGAGACGCCCGCGCTCCAGGCATCATTATCGGATGTAAAGGGGGCATCCTTGGCATTCAACTGATACGAGGCAAACGCTCCCACCGTCGGCAGATACTCGCTCCGGGCAAGTCTGAGCGCCGCGTCTGACTTTTCAAGATCGGCATGTGACTGTTTCAGCTCAACCCGGTTCTCGAGGGCTTCCTTGAGCACCTGATCGCTCATAACAGGAACCGCAACACCTTCAAGAGAGTCGGAGACCTCATACTCCCTTTCTTCAGGGAGGCCGATCAGCAGTGCCAGCTTCATCCGCGCCAGGGTAAGGTTGTTATTGGCGGAGATGTGCTGCTGCTCGACCATGGAGAGGTGGGTGCGGGAGCGCAGTTCATCCGATCTGAGGCCCGTCCCTGCGGACGTCCTGACGGCTGCCAGCCGCATGTTCTCCCGGGCATCGGCAACGGCTTTGACTGCCGCCCCCAGCTGGGCATTACCCTTTTGCACCTCAAGATACGTATAAAAAACCTGAAAGGCGATTCCCTGGCGGGACGCTTCCAGCTCCAGCTCTGATTTTTGTGCGTCCTTGACGGCCATCTCTTTAAGCGGGGAGAGCGAAGGTACAAACAGCGGCTGCTGAACCGACAGGACGGTTTTGAAGTCATGGGAAGCAGAAGGATTGTTGAGGGTGCTGATCTGGAAATCATTGTTTGTAAAACGCCCCTGATCGAGCTTCATCATAAACGTATTCGTCGGCGAGTTGGAGGCAACCAGAGCCTCCTCAAGGGAAACGGCGGGCAAATAGCGGGAATTGACGCTCTCGACTCCCTGACGTGCGCCTTGAGAGGTAAAACGGGAAGCCTTGATCTGGCTGTTGTTCTCAAGAGCCATGCCCATCGCGTCCCTGAGCGACAGCTTCAGCGTTTCGGCCCCCGCAGCAGCGACCGAAAACAGCAAAATAGTTCCTGTGATTAATAATCGAGACATATCCCCTCCGTACACTTATGTTTTTTATTATATATGGGAAACTGAATATGTCAATGTAATTATGACCAAAATAGTAGCTTAGCAGATAACGTGGAAAGGTAAACGCGGGATGGGGATTGCGATGGGCTGCAAGCCGGGGGATGGGATTGCAGAGCAGGTGCGGGGGACGATGGCGCCCCGGCTGCACCCGGCTATGGGGATATCAGCGCCTGATTTTCTGCTCCAACTCATGGTCCAGTGCCTTCAAACGATCTATGGCCTGGCGCAGTTCACTTACATCCCTGCTCAAGGAGAGGTTTTTCTCCCGCAGGGTTTTGAACTCTCTTTCACGATTCCGGATGTTTTTTATATTCATCAGATATGAATAAAGCGGCGTCGACTGGTTTGTCCAGGCGCTTGTCGGATAACTGCTCCGCATCCTTTCAAGGAGAGCAATGGAGCTCTTTCCGGCGCCCAGCTCTCCGTCATTCAGTTTCAGGATTGCCAGTCGAAAAAGCGCCTCATCCGTAACCCCTGCCTCCCCGGTGTCATCAATCACCAGCTCAAGGAAATAACGTGCCTCGCTGTCGTGGCCGGTTTCGATCATATTAACGGCTTTGGCAAGCTTCTGCCGCCTTTCTGAAACCGCTTGCGGCGTTTCTTTAACCAGAATGCCGCCGCATCCGTTGAGACCGAGGCTTAACAGGAGCATGCCGATCAGCAGCGGGTATGTGAAATCACGCCTCACCGATATCCCCCTTTTCAACAATGATGAAGTTGCTGCCGGATGAACTCTTTACCTGGTCCTTCACCTTTGCAGCGGTGGATGCAATCTCGGCTGCCGATCCGTAATCCCCCGGTCTGCAGACGAGAGCTGCTATGGATATGGATATGAGCGGGAAACAGCGCTCAACCCCGTATCTGTCAACCCCGTCAATATAGCCGCATTTACGGTCTTCTTCAGAATAGTATTTCGGTATCATCGCATCAATGCCTCGGATTATGGCCTTACATGCCGCATCGGCATCAGCTTCATCAACGATCACAACGAAATCATCGCCACCGATATGCCCCACAAAGGCTTCCGGTTTTACGACAGCGGCGACCGCCTCGTGTATGACCTGGCCAGCCTCCTTCAGGAGCTCGCTGGCTTTGATGTAGCCGTAGTGATCATTGTAGGACTTGAAGTTGTCAAGGTCCAGATAGCACATCGCAAATGGCCTCTGTTCCTTCAGATGCCTGTTTATAAACCGTTCGATGGCAATATTGCCCGGCAGGCGGGTAAGAGGGCTTGCGTCAAGACTCATCTGTTCGAGCTCTTTCAGGCGCGACGCCATGACCAGAAAGTCCTGTGCAAGATCACCGATTTCGTCCCCCGGAGCAATTTTGATGTCATGGTCAAAGTCACCTGCAGCGATGCGGTGCGTCGCTTTTATCAGTTTTGCGATGGACGTTGAAAGGGAATAGACGAGGAGGGCAGCGACAAGAACAGCGATAAACACTCCACTGAAAGCCAGTTTTGTCGCGCTGGCTACGGTCCTGGCCTCCTGCTCGCGCGCCTCGGAAAGCTTTGATTCAAGCTGTTGTTTCTGCCGCAGTCGGGCTGCCTCTATTTCCTTTTCAACGAGATTGAGTGCCGATTTAATCCGTTCCTGCGGTATTGGAACGCCGGCAAATACTTTCCGGGCCATATTGTCATAGTTGTCATAATCATGCCGCAGCTTGTGGAGATCGCTCAGGCTGGATTTTTGAATTATTGACAGCGATTCCAAAAACGCAGTTTTCCGGACCGTGTAGATGTTTATGTATTCCTGATCAGGGATTATGGCGAATCTGCCGACGGCGCGCTGCTGTGCCTTCAGTGAATCCGTCATTGAGTCCACGGCCTCTGCAGCGGCAAGATCGACACGGCCGATTTCGTTCGCGATCCTTGTGATGCTGGCCAAACCGGTAATGGAGTAAATGATGGCCGTCACAAGGCAGATTACTATGATGGCATAGCTGATGATCAGCTTTTTAACAAGAGTCAGCTTAAATATTTTTTCGCCCATTCGCAGCATACTCCCTGAATATGGCTGTATCGCCAAGTGAAGGGTAATACACGTTCGGTTCAAATGCAATCATATTAAAATATTTTATAAGTATGGTGGTGGTTCCGGTGCTGATATCTGCTGCCGGGACGACTGTGTCTGCACCCCTGAATGCTGTGGTACCCGAACTGCAATGGGATTCGCAGATCTACTTCAAATCGAGAAACTGCTTCAGAAGCTTCGCCCGTTCCCGTTCGTGCTCTTCCGGCGTAATCGCCCCGCGGGCCGCACCCTTCTTCAGGGTCTCCAGCTGTTCTTCAATGCGGCGGCGCTCATCCGGCGGCCGGGCCTGTTCCCCCCTCCCCTTGCGCTCCCGCAGCCTGGCGGCCTCCGATGTGATGTCCACGAGATCCATCTTCAGCTCGGCGTTGCCGTACCAATGGGTGTAGGCAGCGTTCTGGTGATAGGCCCCCTTGACGGTCTTGGCCAGATCGTACTTTTTCATCTTGAAGAACAGCCGCTCGATGTGCGAGGTGTCCTCGTACAGCATCTGGGCGTCAAGCACCAGCTTATTGCCGGAGAGCGGGTGAGGCGGGCGTTTTTCAGGCATCGGGAACAGCGCTCCCTCATCATTCAGGGAGGCGATGATCCTCTCGGCCCCCTTGACCATTGCAAGGCTCTGGTCGCGCACCGCATCCCCCGCGGCAAGCTCCCGTGCGGCAAAGGCCGGAGCATGGCAGTCACTGCAGATCGCGAGCATCTCGGCGCGCCCCTTTTTAGCGGCGGCGGGAGCGAACGGTATGCTGCCGGAACTGATGGTCAGACCGCGGGAGACATTATGGCTCCCCTTGGGCATATGGCAGGCCTGGCAGTCGGGCCCCATCGTCCTCCCCAGGGTGGAGTAAAGGACGCCGTGGCGCGAGGTCTGCCACATTTCCCACTGGGGGTGGTCCGGCCCCATATGGCAGGGGGCGCAGCTTGCCGGGTCGCGTACCAGGCGCAGATCGGTGGAGTGGGCGGCATGGCAGGAGGCACAGGAACTTTCCACCTGGTGACAGCGGTTGCAACCTATTTCACCCATTTCGCTGGACTGTTTCAGGAACCGGGCGCACTCGATTTCTGACTTAGGCACGGTGCTCCCCTCCTCGTGGCAGAACCCGCACTCCCGCGGGTCGCGTTTCTCCAGGTTGCGGGTGCAGCCCCAGCCGGAGTGGAGACCCATGCCATGGCGGCTAGCAACATGTTCGCCATAGGCCTTGGCATGGCAGCGGCCGCAAACCTTGGCGCCGACGCGGGCTTCACCCTTTTCGATGAGGGCATGGTCCCCACCGTGGCAGTCGCGGCACCCCACCCTGGCCCGCGAGTGAGCGCTCTCCTGCCACTGCCGGACGGCAGCCGGCGTTTTGCCCTTGTGGCAATCGACGCAGTCATCCGCGCCCGCGACCGCTGCCGCCAGCAGCAGCAGCGAACAAAAGGACCAGACCCTGCCGGAAAATAGTGCGTTCATCATTTCATCACCTTTTCCCTCGCCGAGACATAATCATCGGCTGTAATAAGCCCTGACGCGCGCCAGGCACGGATGGTGCGGAGCCGTTCCCGTTTTTCCGGCGGCACCGCCGCACCGGCAACGGGAGCGCCGAAGCCGGAGACCAGAAACAGGGTACCGTTATCTACAACCAGCAGGCGGCCGTCATCGAGAAACGCTCCGGTTGTCAAGGGAGGAAACAGGGCGGCTTCCCTGCCGTTATCCAGGAGCCTTCCGTCGGCCAGCAGGTGGCGTCCGTCGGGCGACACGGCCAGCACACGTCCG
>JBAVTM010000341.1:0-3373 GCA_049696195.1 Desulfuromonadaceae bacterium
AAAAAGCGGAGAGAATCCCTACCGCATTCCCCTCAATCATGATGGGAGCGTGGGCAAAGGATTTAATCCCTTCCTGCCGAACAACCCGGGCGGACAGGGATTTGTCCATGATGTCGGTGTCATTAACAACCACGACCGCATTGGTTAGAAATGCCTCGCCAGCGTATGTCTCCATGTTCAGTTCCCGGACCGATTCATCAAAATGTTTGAAGCTCATCCCCACATGTCCCCGTACACTAAGGCACGTCTGATCTTTATCCAGGAGTCGTATGATACATGTTTCGAATTTGAACTGCTCTTGGAGAAGTTTCAAAATGTTGTCCAGTATTGACTGCAGGTCGGCTTTGCCGGCTACAATTCTTGCCGCTTCATAAAGAACGCTAAGCTGCTCACGGCTGGTGGTGCGGCTCAGGCTGACCGTGCCGAATATGTCGAAAACGTCCTCCAGTTCGCTCCCCCGTGCCGCCATATAACTTTCAACAATGATTCCGGCAGAGGCGGCACCCACCGAACCGGCCAGCACCCGTTCGGTAAAAAGTTTGAGGATGGGGAGTTCGAATTCCGACAAGCTCCCTCGTTTATCAATCTGTTTGCCTTCAAGGTACTGGGCGATGGCGGCATGGGCCTGCTTTTCGCCGATAAATTTGGTCATCAGCGCGGAAAATTCCGAGATTGTGGGTGCTTTGCGCATTCTTTTGAGTTGGGCCGGTTCTTCACGCGTTTCGAATACGTCCACGAACTTGGCGGTCTGTTCGGCTTCGATTTTATTCGGGGTGGTGAGGATGGAAATGGCAAGAAATGCACCCAGGTTGAAGAACAGTGTCCAGAACAGGGAGTGGCTCAACATGTCGAGACCCGTCAGGCCAAAGAGCTCCAAAGGCCTCAGGATAGCAAAGCCGAACGGGCCGTCTTGCAGGATGTCCCTCTCCAGCCATCCCCACCGGACTAATAGGGGGAGTAACTGATCATAAAACCAACTCGACCTGACCAGCATGGGGAGGAGCAGGGTGTAGAACCAGAGGATAAATCCCGCTATGAGCCCTGCAGATGCACCCTGGCGTGTGGCTCTTTTCCAGAAGAGTCCGCCAATGATGGAGGGAGTGAATTGGCAGGCCGCAATCAGGGAAACGACCCCCATGTTTATCAGGGTGTAGGGCTCACCGATCAGTTGATAGTAGAGGTGTCCAAGCAGTACGATCGCAATGACTCCCACTCTCTTTATGTTGATGAGGATATGCGACATATCGGACGCTTCTATTTTGAATTTCAGGATGAGAGGTATGACCAGGTGGTTTAGAATCATGGTGGAAAGGACTACTGATTCAAGCATGACCATTCCGGCCGAGGCGGAGAAGCCGCCGATGAATACCAGCATGGCGAGCCAGGGATGTCCCGACTGCAACGGGAGTCTTATGGCAAAGTAATCGGCTGCTGCGGTATCTCCGCCGCTGATTATTGTACCTCCCAAGGCTATCGGCATGACGAACAAGGAAAGCAGCAATGTGTATACGGGGAAGAACCACATGGCCTCTTTGATGTGATTCTCGTCGGAATTTTCGATAACCATGATATGGAATTGGTGGGGAAGAAACATGACCGCCATCATTGGAATAAAGAGCCAGCTGTACCAGAGAGTGTAAGGGACTTTCGGCGTACCGAGGAGAAATAGATCTGCCCGGTCGGGAAATTGAGCTGCGAAACGGGTAAAAATATCGGTAATGCCATCGAACAGCCCGTATGTGACAAAAATACCGACGGCGAGGAAGGCGACGAGCTTGACCACGGATTGCAGTGCGATGACAGCCACCAGGCCTTCATGGTGCTCCGAAGCGTCCAGTCGTCTTACCCCGAACAGGATCGCAAAAGCAGCCAGGATCAGGGCGGCAATAAATGCGGTATCAATGAACGGAGGAAGGGAGAGGAGTATATGTGCGAACTCGTCAGTTGTTTTGAGAGGGGCGGCGAGGATATTGAAGGTGTAGGCTACCGCCTTCAGTTGCAGGGCAAGATTCGGCATGATTGCCATGATAGAGAAAATAGTGACGATATTACCAAGAAAGACTGATTTGCCGTAGCGGCTGGAAATAAAATCGGCGATGCTGAGGATGTTTTGTTCCTTGCTGACGCGCACCATTTTTCGCAGGAGAAACCACCAGCTGAACACCATCAGGGTGGGGCCCAGATAGGCGGCGATGAATACGATTCCAACGGTGGCGGCCTGTCCGACGAGGCCGTAATAAGACCAGGAGGTATAATAAACAGCCAGTGAAAGGGAATAAATATAAAAATTGGAGGTAACGCTCCGGACCGCTTTTCGGTTTTTCTCGGCGAAATAGGCCACGACAAACAGCATGCCGATGTAAAGGAGGGATATGATTGAAACGATCTCGACCGGGATCATCCTGTGGGTTCCCTTATGGCTTTACGTTCAGGATTGCGCGAGCATTCACCCGAGACTTGTGAAGGCGGAGGTCTTTTCGCAATGGGTGGATTCGGGCTTGTGCCATTGATACATCCGTACACCTGTTCGGCCATCGAGTTTTAACGTTACGTTACACAACTATAACCGCAACTGCGACAATGTCCAGAGCATGAGGAGTGCGAGAAACAGATCGAACAGATATCTGTTGCAGTCAAATTTTTTCGACAATGGAAGAGACACCCGCCGGTATTTCAAAACGTGGTCTTAATTCCGCGCTGCAATGAGTACGATAGTGCGGCCTTGAAACTCCCTTCTCCAAGGCCGGTTCATCTCTTTATATACCTGTCTCAATAACTGGCGCCACTTCAATCCGAATAGTTTTACAGGTTCTCTCATCCTGCCCAACAGGTCCTGCCGCCACGGCCTTGCACCGCTGAAAGCAATTTGGTGCGCCCTCCTTTTCAATACTGCAAGAAAGCTTATAAGGCCCTGTTCCGTTGAATATGAGGGGAGTGATACTAGAACATTTTTTTATTGACAATATTTGTATAGACGTGTAGACATATACAAAAGTGTCACCCAATTATGTGGGTGAGGACATTCAATAGCTGCGGATATTTATGTTGCAGGTATATGAAACTTTCAGATGAACCTAAATAAAGTCTGGAAGGGTTGGTATCAGTTGTTTTGACTCGGGTAGCAGCAACTTTATTATGAAAGGAGGTGTAGGTACATTCAGTAACCAACTTGGCAGACAGCAACAATTGTTGAGCAATTAACGACATGAGAGGTGATAAATGAGCAAGAATATGAAATTGATGGCAATAGCGGGCGTATCGGCACTTACCGTTTCCATGACTGTTCCGGCGCTTGCTTTGGAAAACGAGTTCCATGGTATGTACCGGGTACGGGGCATCGTCTCCAACTTCGATGACGGCGGCGGCGGAACGC
>JBAVTM010000342.1:0-5668 GCA_049696195.1 Desulfuromonadaceae bacterium
ATCAAGATCCGCCCAGGCGTCTGGTGACGTCCGGGCCAACGGCGTCCCGGCCTTGCCCGGGTCAAGTGCCCAGCCACCGTACAGCGAGAACCGCGCCAGGCCGGCAAACAGCGGAGAGGCGGACAGGGCGGTGACTCTGAAGTTAATATCCGTGTCAATGACGTTAGTGCGCTCATGCAGCACGGCATTGGAGTGATCCAGATCGAGTCGGGCCAGCAATCCTGCCAGCGGCGGTCCGATATGAAGCATCGCCGCAAGCCGACCCCCTTTTTCGATGAATCGTACGACCGCCTCGACCTCTTCAGGGCGCAGCGATTCAAAAGGGCCGGAGATGACCAGGGCGGAACTATCCCTGAGAGCGTCATCATCTAACGGTTTCTTTGTTGAAGTGACGTGAGCTCCCTGGGCACGCATGATCCCGGCCAGTTTTGACAACTGCAGGTCACCTTTTTCTTCTATCAGAAAGCGCTGGTTATGCCCCTGGTCAAACAGGATACGTGGCCCGCCGTCAACGGCAAGGGCACTGCCTGCCCAGAGCACGATACCCATAAAAACCATACGTATACTCATCGTTTTGCACATACCGGGGAATACCTCCTAAAGGATCGTTTTAGTCTTTATAACGATAGCCGCCGGGCATTGCAAGAAATTATTTTCCTTGCCCCTCCGATTATGATAGGTAGACGGTGCAATTGCGGCACCCGCCATTTACAGCAGATCAAAGGAGAATAAACCGATGAGCAGCAAAAAACCCGAGTTGACCTTCAAATATGTATTCAATTACGGCTACAACCCTACCTACGTCAACGGCGCCCAGGGGGGCTTCTCTCCTCGCGGCGAAATGGTGATCAACTTCTACCTTGAGCGTCAGCCGCTGCCGGAATCCATTTCACATGAAATCACTCCTGAGGGGGCAATCGGCCGCGAAACCGGCGTAGAGCCCAAAGACCTGGCCGGCAGCATGGTTCGTTTCATCGATACCGGCGTTGTCATGAGTTACGAGAATGCCAAGGTTTTCCATGCCTGGATGGGTGATAAACTTCGGGAAGTCGAAGAAATGCACAAGGCCCGCACCGCATTTGAACAATCAGAGGCCGTCGGTCAGGCATAGCTGCAGGATCAAGGGTCAAGGAACCGGATAATGCGGAGAAAACCATTTTTATACACAGCAGTAATCCTGATGACTGCTGCATTTCTGTCCGGCCCCGCCGCCGGTGCAGCTGCATTCCCGATCCCGGAGCGGCTGGAGTTTGAGCTTTCCTATACCGGCATCCCGGCCGGTCATGCGGTCCAGGAAGTCAGGCAGGTCGGCACGGATATCCATATCGTTTCAACCGCCAGGTCGGCCAAATGGCTGCAGTTCTTTTTCCCGGTCGACGACCGGATCGAGTCTTTTCTGGAGTCGGGTTCTCCGCCTCTGCAGATCGGGTCACCACGGCTGTATCAGGAACGGAAACACGAAGGAAAAACGATCACCAACCGGGAAGCACGCTTTGATCGCGAGAAAATGGAAGTTACAACCATCGATCATCGCAACAAGAGCGAGAAGAAACATGCCATCACCAAGCGGACATACGACACCCTTTCCTGCTTCTTCTACATCCGTACGGTGCCGCTGCAGGTGGGGACTTCATATTACATAGACATTTATGACTGCAAGCGTCTATGGAACACCGAAGTAAAGGTGTTGCGCCGTGAAGAGATCGTCACCCCCCTGGGACGATTCAAAACGATCGTAATCCACCCGCTCCTGAAATCGGAGGGGATTTTTGCCCGCACAGGCGATATGTTTATCTGGCTGACCGACGATGACCGCCGGATTCCGGTGCAGATGAAATCAAAAGTCATCGTCGGAAGCATAACCGCGACCCTGACCGGAGGCAGTTATTGGCCCAAAAAGAAATAGCGCGGTTAAAAAGACCCTTCCCTTTTAGTGCTGCAGCGTGGTACGAATAGCATCCATCTAACACCGTTTTATCGACTCGGGAGTTCATGGCATGATTACCTTCAAAGGCGTGCACAAATGGTTCAAGAACCTGCATGTACTTAACGACATCAACCTGCATGTGACTCCTGGCGAGGTACTGGTGGTCTGCGGACCGTCCGGCTCCGGGAAATCAACCCTGATCCGCACCATCAACCAGCTGGAACCGATCAATGACGGTTCCCTGATTGTAGACGGCATGGATCTCTCCGACAGGAAAACCGATCTCAACAAATTGCGGGCGGAGATCGGCTTCGTTTTCCAGCAGTTCAATCTCTACCCCCACCTCTCAGTAATCAACAACATCACGCTGGCTCCTAAAAAAATCCGCAACATCCCGAAAAAAGAGGCTGAAGAGCAGGCCATGGCACTGCTTACCAGGGTCGGACTGGCCGAAAAGCGGGACGCTTACCCTTTACAGCTCTCCGGCGGCCAGCAGCAGCGGGTGGCCATTGCCCGTGCGCTGGCGATGAAACCCCGCATCATGCTGTTCGACGAACCTACTTCGGCACTCGATCCCGAAATGATCGGTGAAGTGCTGGCTGTCATGAAAGACCTGGCGCTCTCCGGCATGACCATGGTTGTCGTGACGCACGAGATGGGCTTTGCCCGGGAAGTCGCCCATCGGGTGGCATTCATGGCGGATGGGCTCATACTCGAAGAGGCCCCACCTGAAGATTTTTTCCTGCGGCCGCAGCATGAACGGGCCAAACAGTTCCTGCGCCAGCTTTTGACGCCGATGCAGTGCGAATGTCCCTGATTACGGTTTTCACACCACCACACAAGGAGGAAGCACAATGAAAAAACTGGCAACATTGTTTATGATCATGGCCCTCACGACGATCACCGCCAAGGCTGCTCTGGCCGGTGATACTCTGGCGGACGCCAGGAAAAAAGGGGTACTGGTGGTCGGCTGCAAGGACTCCCTCCCCCCCTTCGGTTACATTGATGAAAAGACCCGCCAGATCGTCGGTTACGACATCGATATCGTCAACGCGATCGCCAGGAAGATGGGTGTAAAAGTCGAGCTCAAGCCGGTCACCTCCGCCAGCCGCATGCCGCAGCTGCAGGAAGGCCACATCGATATCATCGCAGCAACCATGACCAAGAACCCCGAGCGGGCCAAGGTTATCGACTTCAGCCACACCTACTTCTTTACCGGCCAGAAGTTCATCACCAAGAAGGGAAGCGTCAAGAGCCTGAAGGATCTTGAAGGGAAGCGGATCGGCACCGCCAAGGGCTCGACGTCGGAGCAGAACGTAAAGAAGGCCCTCCCTTCCGCAACCGTCCTGTCATTTGACGACTATCCCCAGGCTTTGCTGGCCCTGGAACAGGGCAAAGTGGCAGCGGTCACCACCGACGAATCGATCCTGATCGGCATCCTGGCCAAAGCACCGGACAGGAGCAAATTTGAAATACCGAACCTCCAGATTTCCGACGAGCCATATGGACTCGGTATGCGTAAGGGTGACACGAATCTTGTCACCTTTGTCAACAAGACCCTCCTGGAGATGGAGAAGAGCGGCGAAGCAGCCAAAATATTCAACAAGTGGTTCGGACCATACCACCTGCAGCGCTCCTTCAAGATTACAGCAGACAAGTAAGCGATGTGTGAGAAGTGAGGGGTGAGGGGGTTTTCCCTCTTCACCCCTCACTTCTCACCCCTCACAGGGGCTATTCGTGCTCAACTACACATTCGACTGGTCGATCATAACCTCCGGCAAATATTTTGACTGGCTTGTAGCCGGCCTGGTCACGACGCTCAAGCTGTCGACGGTTTCCATTGTGTGTGCCTTCCTGCTGGGATTGCTGATTGCGGTCATGCGCATGGCGCACAGCAGGCCGGTACGCTGGTTCGCGCTCGCCTATCTCGAATTTTTCCGCAACACCCCGCTGCTGGTGCAGATCTTCTTCTGGTATTTCGGCTCCTACAAGATTCTGCCGACCGTCATTAATGACTGGCTTAACGAAACCGGCTTTGAATTCGCCGCCGCCGCCATCGCCCTGACCATCTACACCTCGGCCTTTATCGCCGAAGACATTCGTTCCGGAGTCCTTTCGATCCCGAAAGAGCAGATGGAGGCGGCCCGCAGCGCCGGCTTCTCCTATCTCCGCGCGATGCAGTACATCATCCTGCCACAGGCGATACGCATCACGGTTCCACCGCTGGTCAACCAGTTTCTCAACCTGGCCAAGAATTCCTCACTGGCCATGACGATCGGCGTCATGGAGATGACCTACCAGGCGCGCCAGGTTGAAAGTTATACCTTCAAGGGCTTTGAGGCCTTCACCGCAGCCACGGTGGTTTATCTGCTCCTCTCGATCATCATCACCGGACTGGTCAACCTGTACAATGAAAAAGTCCTGAACATTCACAAGGCGGCCTGATATGGAACCGTTCTTTAACATATCGGTCATAACCGACAACTTCACCTATTTCATGATCGGCCGCTATCCCCACGGGCCGCTCGGAGGGGTAGGACTGACGCTGTATCTGGCGGTGGTTTCCTGCATCCTCTCCTTTTTCGGCGGCCTGATTCTGGGGCTTCTCAGTATCTCGCGGTTCCCTCTGGTGCGCTATCCGGCCCTGGCCTTCATCAATCTGGTGCGCGGCATGCCGCTCCTGATGGTGATCTTCTGGATGTATTTTCTGATGCCGGCCCTGTTCGGCAAGGTGGCCGAAAACAATACCGTCATCATGGCGCTGACCCTCTTCACCTCGGCCTACATGTCGCGCATCGTCGTGGCCGGTATCGAAGGCATCCCGAAGGGGCAGACCGAAGCGGCGATCTCCACCGGCCTGTCATCCTGGCAGGTCATGCTGTACATCGTCCTCCCGCAGGGCCTGCGCAACATGATCCCTTCCTTCGTCAACCAGTTTGTTTCGCTGATCAAGGATACGTCACTGGCGTTCATCGTCGGCGTTTCCGAACTGACCCATGTCGCCACCCAGATCAACAACCGAACCATGGCCTTCCCGACCGAGATATTCGTCTTCATCGCCATCATCTACTTCATCCTCTGCTACGCCTTCACCAGCCTCTCCCGTTGGCTGGAGGGGCGCCTGTCATGGTCCAAAGCGATTTAAGCAATCATGTCCCCTGAAATTCTCCTGCCGCTGCTCTTCGGCGCCGCCTTCGTTGCCGGACTGGTCGATTCCATCGCCGGCGGCGGCGGACTGATCACCGTCCCGGTTCTGATGGGGATCGGCCTCCCTCCCCAGGTTGCGCTCGGCACCAACAAACTCCAGGCATCCTTCGGCTCCGGCAGCGCCATGCTCCACTTCGTGCGGGCAGGAACCGTTAAAATGAGCGACTGCCGGGTCGGCATCATCTGGACAACGGTCGGAGCGGCGCTCGGCGTCTGGAGTGTGCAGCTTCTCGACGCGACGGTTCTCAAACAGCTGATCCCCTGGCTGCTGGCCGGCATTGCGCTCTACACCCTGTTCTCTCCCCGTCTGGGCGCGGAAGATTCCCATGCCCGGATGAAGCCCGGCCTGTTCTACCTGCTGTTCGGACTGTCAATCGGGTTCTACGACGGTTTTTTCGGCCCGGGGACCGGCTCGTTCTGGACGATGGCGCTGATGATGCTGCTCGGCTACTCGATGATGCGGGCCACCGCCACCACCAAGGTCATGAACTTTATCAGCAACTTCGTTGCGTTGATTTTCTTTCTTTCGGTCGG
>JBAVTM010000343.1:0-2021 GCA_049696195.1 Desulfuromonadaceae bacterium
CGCAGCTCCTCGATGCTGCTGACCGGGGGTGTGTCTTTCCGGGCGAAGATGGCGTGATTGATGATCGTGTGAGGGGGGGAGAACGAGAGGGTCCCGGTCCGCTCCTCCGAGTAGGATATCCCCTGCAACACACCAACGGTGCCGCCCATCAGAGCGCTGCGCATCTCCGACCAGCCGCCGAAGCGGAATTCGACCTTCATCCCCATCACATCGGCAATCGCCCTGGTCAGATCGACATTGTACCCTGCCGGTTGGCCGTTCTTGTCCAGAAATTCGTACGGGGGATAGTCACGGTCGCCGCCGACAATAATAGTCGGTTTGGATGCGACATCGATCTCCGCGGTCTGGGCAGAAACGGGGACTGCGCAGAGAAGCAGCAGAATCGATAGTGCCAGCGCCGCCACAGTCACGGTCAGGTTGTAAGGGAACGTGCGAATCATCGGACCAGCTCCTCGATCTTTCCACCCGGTTTCAGAACAAACCTGCTGCCGCGCCAGGCGACGCGATTGCCGAGAAAAGAGAGCGCCCAGGTGAAAAAAGCGAGCATATCCCGCAGCGGGAGCAGCCAGAGCCAGCGGGGCAAGAGGCCGTCCCGGACAAAGCGGCGGCTGAAGAGGGTACTGACGCCCAAGCGGATTCCGTAAAGCAGCGTCACCGCCGCCAACCCGACCCCCGGTGATGGCGCCAGCAGCGTCGCCAGCAGAGCGGCGGGGAAGGGGAGGGTAACTCCGGATGCCAGGTAGCCTCCCGGCCGGCTGACCCGCATGGTCCTGGCCCAGCGCAGCTGCCGTGACAGCACCGCCTTCAGATTCTCCGGCTTGACGACACTCTCGACGAAGCATCGGTCAAGGGCGATCCGCCACCCGGCCAGGTGTACCTTGTTGCCGAGCTGATAGTCATCGGCCAGGTATCCGGCCAGCGCTTCAAAGCCGCCGATCGCCAGAAGCGCTTCGCGTCTGACCGCCATCGATGCGCCGAGGGCGAAGGTAAGCCCCTCCAGTTGCCGTGCCACCAGCACATTGGGGATCATCTCGGCGGTAAAGCCGGTCGCCTCAAGGGCGGTGGCGATGCCATGAACGGTGGAGGTGCGGTACAGTGACGTGACCAGGCCGACCTGCCGGTCGGTAAAATGGGAGGTCACCGACTGCAGATAGTCAGGGGAAGCGTTGATGTCGCTGTCGCAGACGATGATGATGTCATGCCGGGCATGGGGAAACGCGTTGATCAGGTTGGATACTTTATAATTCGGCCCGTGCAGCGCCGCATTGATGACGAGTTCGATGTCCTGGTCGGGAAAATCCTGAATCAGCTGCCGGATGACCGGAATAACCGGGTCGTCAGACGACGCGACGGCAAAAACCAGCTGCAGTTCACCCGGATAGAGCTGACGGCAGAACGAGGCAAAATTATCGTAACTCTTCTCGTCCATCCCTTTGACCGGTTTCAGGATCGAAACCCCTGGAGGTGAGGGGTTGGCGGTTAGACGACCATGGTTTTTAAAGAATTTCAGTGCGCAGACCAGCGAGATCAGCGAATAGGCCAGCGCCGGGAGGATGGCTATGAAGGGGAGCACGTTACGGAGCATACAAGACGGCACAAAACAGTTCTTTACCGCAAAGGCGCAAAGTGCGCAAAGAGTAACTTCTCATTCTGTGAACCTCAGTGTTGCAGTGCATATCCCCGGAATCTCCTGACTTTTCTTGGCGTTCTTCGCGTCTTAGCGGTTCAACTGCTTTTCATGGTATCATGGCGCCTTCTGAACGAGGAGCAGATAAGGGGCAGCGGAGCTGACGTTGGTCTGTCCCATGCGCCAGCAATGATGGGTGCGCGGATCGAGTCCGGCCGCCCAGTCCTCGACGGCCGACTGCTCCTCCGCGCCGCCGTCGTGCCCCGGGTAAACTGTCACGATCACGACTCCGCCCGCTGCGAGCAGACTCCGTGACTGCTCCAGGGCGCTGACGGTTGTATCCGAACGGGTGATGATGCCGCGATCCCCCCCCGGACGGTAGCCGAGATTGAAC
>JBAVTM010000344.1:0-5035 GCA_049696195.1 Desulfuromonadaceae bacterium
TGAAGGACCTGGACATCATTCATCTCGCCCAGGACGAACTGGAAACACTGCATTTGTGTGACGGAGAAGGGAAAAATCAGGTAGAAACGGGCATCTGCATGGGAGTATCACGCGGCACGGTTCAACGGCTTCTGGCCAGCGCCCGCTGCAAGGTGGCCCAGGCACTTGTCGGGCAGAAGGCGCTGGCAATTTCAGGACCCCTGCAGGAAAAAGAAGGGAATAGCCGACCGGGAGAAAGAACCACATTTTTACATGATCAATGAAAAGCGCGCCACTATAGGATCGTCCATGCGTATTGCACTCATTTCTCCCTACTCTCGCGAACCCATGCGGGGGAATATTGTCACCGTTCAGCGCATAGCCCGCTTTCTGAATCAAGCCGGAGTTGCAACGGCTGTTCTGGCGGTCGATAACCTCTCTGTCGACGAGATGCAAAGGCGGTTGGCTGAATTTAAGCCTGATCTGGTCCATGGCTTTCATGCGCACTACTGCGGCTCGATTTCACGGCACCTTGCAGAACACTTACAAATCCCGTATGTGATAACCATGACCGGAAGCGACTTACATGATTCCCTGTTGAGGACTCACCCCGATACGGTCAGCGCGATCGAGGCAGCGCAAGCCATAGTTTGCTTTCATACGAGTGATGCTGACAGACTCACCGGATTTTTCCCGGGCCTTCATGGGAAAGTCGCTGTGGTGCCGCAAGGAGTCGAGGCGTTGCCGGTCGTTGCAAGTGATAGTTTTGGTTTTAATAGTGAATCTTTTGTTCTGCTGCTGCCTGCGGTATTACGTCCGGTCAAGGGAGTTGAATTCCCCATAAAAGCCCTGTCCATGCTGGCTCTGGGCGATCAAACGCTGCAACTGGTCATTGCAGGGGGTGTGATCGATACTGATTATGCTGCATCAATCCGTACCATGCTGAGCGATGCCCCTTTTGTCACATGGCTCGGAGAAGTGCCACATGAGCGTATGGGGAGCCTATATGATCGAGCGGATCTGGTGCTAAACTGTTCCCGGTCGGAATCAATGCCTAACAGCCTTATGGAGGCTATGGCTGTCGGGCGACCGGTACTGGCAGCGAATATTCCTGGAAACCGTTCACTGGTTCGAAATGGGAAAAACGGCTGGCTCTATGACGGTGAGGAGGATTTCAGGAGACTCGTCCGGCAGATCAGGGGAAATGCACTAATAAGACAGGAAACAGGACACCGGGCACAAGAGTATATAAAGAAGAAATTCTCGCCCCGGTTGGAGGCGAAGCGGTACCTGTCACTTTACCGTAAACTGTTGCGTTCTTGTCCGTGACGTCCCTGGTCCAGAACGTCACGGGATATGAAGGTCATAACCTCCGGGCAGGATTCTATGCTATCATATAAGTACAAGGCTTGGTCAGACCCTGAGGCAACAGTCTGTCCCGGGAAAGGGAGGAGTTAGACATGGCAAGCTTTTACGATACGGTAAATGATTCGGATTTAAAGCGGGTCGAAGGACTTCTGAAAAGAGGCGGCATCGTTTATACCCTTCGGGCGGTAGGTACGCCTGCGTCCCTGAAGGAGATCCAGGTAGCCGAAGAGGATTTTGCGGAAGCCGAAAGGATTTTGTGCAGTTCGACCCATGGGAATCATTAGGACGGGAAACGCAGCATTGCACAGCGGGGAGGTGTGATTATGATCAGCGCTGAAATAAAACGCTTCGTCGAAGCGCGGGGGGTGGCAACGGTGGCCTCGGCCGATGTCGATGGCCGCCCCCATCTGGCTCTCGGCAGCGGCATCAAGGTCCTGGATGATGAACATCTGCTGTTCGAAAACTGGTTCTGCCAGACCACACTCCGGAATGTCGAGGAGAACCAGCAGGTTGCCGTCGCGGTGATGGCGCATGATTCGGCGAGCGGCTACCAGTTCATCGGTAACGTGGTGCATGGATTCGATATAGCCATGCTGGACGGTTATACCCCCGGCGCGGTGCCGGTGAGTGACCTGCAGGTTTTGAGCCAGTTGGTTGTGAGGGTTGAGGATGTGCTGGCCTTCTGCACCGGGATACACAGTGACCTCCCGGTCGGAGGTTGATCGCCCGATTTGTCCGGTTCAAGCGAATTTGTATCTGTGCTATACTGGACTGAGAGGGAGGTGTTCATCATGTTGGATACAAAGTTTACTTCCGAAATCAACAGGGAAAGGGATGATTCCTGTGACGTCCGGGTGTGGAGCGGGGATTGCGAGCACACGTCAGCACTGTACAGCGGCGACAAGTATCTCTGCGATATCTGCAAAACGATACCGGAACTGGATCATGAAGTCCGTCCTGCGGCGATGCCGTATGTCAGCGGCGATTACGACAATTTGAGTTGATATGCGCTTGCCGTTCTGAAGGATATGTTATGAGCCGATCAGGCTGACCGGATTACTCAGTCGGTCTGGTCGACCAGATAGTTTTGTATGCCCATTTGAGAGATCTGTTCAATCTGGGCCTCGATCAGATCGATATGCTCCTCTTCTTCCTTCAGAATCGATGCAAGGAGTTCGCGACTGCCGTTGTCACCGGCTTCCATGGCCACACGGATGCTCTCGTTGTAGCCGCTGATCGCGGCGGCTTCAGCGGCATGGTCGTTTTTGTACATTTTCGGGATTTCGCTTCCGATATGGATTTTGTTAATTTTGCTGACAATCGGAATACCATCCAGAAAGAGGATGCGGGCGATCAGTTTTTCGGCGTGCTTCATCTCCTGGATGGAGCGCTTGAAGACCATGGCGTGAAGCTTTTTGTAGCCCCAGTTTTCACACATCTCGGCATGGACAAAGTACTGGTTGATCGCGGTCAATTCCTCTGCCAGACGTGCATTGAGGTGATTGATTACCTGCTCGTTTCCTTTCATACTATCCCCCTTTGGTAGGTATCTGCTGCAACCGTTCCGTTTATTTCCAACTGATGCAGGAGACCGGACAGACGTCTATGGCATCCTGCTGGATATCCTCTTCCGATGCGCCGTCCGGGTCGAAACATTCTGCCTTGCCGTCGTCGCCGAAGCGGAAAACATCGGGGAGGTTCGTGACACATATTCCGCAACTGATGCACATATCCTGATCTACAAATGGCTTCCTGGACATATCGTTTCTCCTTTTTCCCTTACGGTTGAATATTATATGGAATGTCAGGCAACAGCTTCTGCTACTTAAACCGGGAGATCACCTTATCCAAGGCGCCCTTGAACTCGGAGGCCGCCTTTTCCACCCCCTCCTTCATCGTGTCCCAGGCAGCACTTCCCTCTTTTTGCAGTTCGGTCCATTTTTCTTTCACGAGTCCCTTTTTCTGGCGCAGTTCCCCAATTGCCCTCATCAATTCTGCCTTCGTCTCCCCGGTGGCCTCGGCTGCTTTCTTCTCCAGCATTTCCATCTTCGCCTTCCAATCTTTCAGTTGCGCTTCAAGCTTCTCACGATAAGCCTCCATCCTGTCCATGGCGTCTCTCCTTTTGGCAAATTCCCGGAACGGTGTATAATTCAGATTCTAAATTTTACCTGCAAATTTTAAAAGTTCAAGCACGGCACCGGCGTGATTTTTCTGATGTCCCCTCGCGGCAAACCGTAGGGGCACGCAGAAAAATCAATTTCTTCAGTACGCGACGTTTCCCCAATAAAACTGACCGAATTGCATTTGCATTTCCGGGTGATATAATTTGTCAAAACCATGGAGTGTGAACCCATGGACCTGCGCGGCCAGGCAACTGCCGGCGCTTCCGGCGCCGCAGATAAACAGCTGATTGACATTCTTGATATCGGACACTTCATCCCAACCAAGGAGGCAAGCAAATGCGCGTGACACGAAGGCAGTTCTTCAAGGTTTGTGCCGGCGGACTGGGGAGTTCCAGTGTTGCCATGCTGGGCTTTTCGCCGGGCGATGCACTGGCGGAGGTGCGTGAATTCAAGCTGACCCGCAGCAGCGAGACCCGCAATACCTGTCCCTACTGCTCGGTGAGCTGCGGCTTGATCATGCACAGCCTGGGCGACAAGGCAAAAAACGCCGAGCCGTCCATCTTCCACATCGAAGGGGACCCGGACCATCCGGTGAACCGGGGCACCCTCTGCCCGAAGGGCGCCGCCCTGGTGGACTTCATCCACAGCCCCAGCCGGCTCAAGTACCCGGAATACCGCGCCCCCGGCTCCAGCGAGTGGAAGCGCATTTCCTGGGACGAGGCGTTTACGAAGGTGGCCAGGCTGATGAAGGATGACCGGGACAAGAACTTCATCGCCAAAAATGCAGCCGGCGCCACGGTCAACCGCTGGCTGACCACCGGCTTCCTGGCGGCCTCCGCCTCCAGCAACGAATCCGGCTACATCACCCACAAGGCGGTCCGCAGCACCGGCATCCTGGCATTCGACAATCAGGCCCGGGTCTGACACGGACCAACGGTGGCCAGTTTGGCCCCCACATTCGGACGCGGCGCGATGACCAACCACTGGGTGGACATCAAGAACGCCAATGTCATCATCGTCATGGGCGGCAACGCCGCCGAGGCGCACCCCTGCGGCTTCAAATGGGTAACCGAGGCCAAGGCCCACAACCACGCCACGTTCATCGTGGTTGACCCCCGCTTCACCCGTTCGGCAGCGGTGGCGGACCTCTATGCGCCCCTGCGCACCGGGACGGACATCGCCTTCCTGGGCGGGGTGATCAACTACCTGCTCTCCCGCGACAAGATCCAGCACGAATACGTCAAGGCCTACACCAACGCCCCCTTCATCGTAGCCGAAGGGTACCGGTTCGATGACGGCCTGTTCTCGGGCTACGACGAAGCGGCGCGCAAGTACGACAAATCCACCTGGGCCTATGAGATCGGGCCGGACGGATACGCCAGGGTGGACGAGACCATGCAGCACCCCCGCTGCGTGCTGCAGCAGCTCAAAACACATTATTCCCGCTACACGCCGGAAGCGGTGAGCAACATCTGCGGCACGCCCAGGGATACCTTCCTCAAGGTGTGCGAGCACATCGCCACCACCTCGGTCCCCGACCGCACCCTGACCTTCATGTACGCCCT
>JBAVTM010000345.1:0-7814 GCA_049696195.1 Desulfuromonadaceae bacterium
CGGTCCCATTTGGCTTTGGGATCCTTGTCACCCATGAACTTCCACTTCAGGATATGGTCGGAGGTCTTGCACTGGATGCAGGTCGGGTTGCCTGCCATCGCGGTTTCCTTCAGCTTGTAATCCTTCCCCTTGTCCTCCAGCACGTCCCACACCTTGCCGTTTTTTTCAATACCTCTCCAGCCGTCCTTGAACTGGAAACGGCCCCCCTGGAACCGGTCCACGGCAAACTGGTCGATGACCATGAAGGCATGACCGCGCGGCTCATTGTGCTCGAAGGTAAAGCCGTAGGGAGCCAGCAGCTTGTCCTGCATCGGCGACCGTCCGGTCGGGGTGCCCTTCTCCTTGCGGGCACCGCCGTCATAATTGACCTTGAAGAAGCTTTCATACTGGCTTTTGTG
Source organism: Desulfuromonadaceae bacterium (assembly GCA_049696195.1). Classification (GTDB taxonomy): domain Bacteria; phylum Desulfobacterota; class Desulfuromonadia; order Geobacterales; family Pseudopelobacteraceae; genus JACRCG01. The sequence goes on from JBAVTM010000345.1 coordinate 399, forward strand.
GCACTTGCCGCAGAGTGCCTGGTCGATAATTGTGACCGGCTTGTTTTTCTCCGGATCTTTCATGTGGGCGTCCAGCTTGTCGTGGCAGACCGTACAGGCCAGTTTGGCATGCTTCGAGCCTTCCTTGAGGGCCTTGACCTCGTCGTGACACTCGTAACATTTGGCGCGACCATCGTTGGCCAGCTTGGTGGCAGGCTTGTTGACGGCGGTGGTCAGAACCGGAAGGGACAGCAACAAACTTGCCGTTCCGACAACTGCGGCCGCAAGGGCCAGGTTCTTCTTCAGCATGATGATTCTCCTTTCTGTGGTGGTTGTTCTGTGTGGTCGGCGGATGGTGTGGGTATGGTACGAACGTGCATTCCGACCCCCTTGGGGGTTACCGGGCAGACAAATTCACAACTTCCGCAGCCGGTGCAGAGCTGCTGATTGATCCGGATGCCAACTCCCGGAATTAGCTTGATCGCCCCCGGTTCACAGCGCTCCATGCAGGCGAAACAGCCGCTGTTCCGGGCAAGGCAGAAGTCGTTATGGGCAACGGCCGAAAACTCTTTATTGGGTGTTGGAACAAAGTCTGCCATGTCCGGCCCCGCAATGGCGGGCTCCGAACTCTTCAGAACACCGCTTGCAGAGCATAGCGTCTCTCCGAGCGAGAACAGACTTTTTCTGAAAAAATCTTTTCGGCTGATGTTCATTTCTTTTTGCCCTTTTTCTCCGGCCGGGCATCCTTGACTTCTCCCTGCCCATGGCACCCGGTGCAGTACAACCGTACCGGATGGGGGGTCATCGGAGCACCATTTACACCTGAACCATGGCAACCGAGGCAGTATGTGCCATCGGCTGTGTCTTTGATATGGTGTGGTATCATCGGCGGGGTGCCCTCGGCGTATTCGGCATCCTTAGCGTAATTTCCCGTCTCTTCGGCCGTAACGACAACCGGGAGAACAAGGAGCGCTACGAGGAATGCAACGGCACAACAGCGGTGCACTATTCTCATGGGATAACCTCCGGTAATTGAGCTTCGTGGTTCATCGATCTAAGCTTTTTCAACTTTAACCGCACATTTTTTATAATCAGGTTCGCCCGAGATCGGGCAGTAGGCGTCGATGCAGAGTTCGTTGATCAGCTTGTTTTCGTCAAAAAAAGCGACAAAAATGTTGCCTTTCTCCGCTTTGCCACGGCCGTTGAGATCCACCGGCAGGATGATCGTGCCGCGCCGTGAGCTGATCTTGACCTTCTGCAGATTCTTTATACCAAGCCTCTTGGCATCGGCAGGGTGCATCTCGCAGACCGCGGCCGGATAGGAACGCTTGAGTTCGGGAACCCGGCCGGTCATCGTGCCGGTGTGCCAGTGTTCCAGCACTCGGCCGGTGCAAAGCCAGAACGGATAACTTTTGTCCGGAGCTTCTGCCGCCGGTTCGTAGGGACGGGCCCAAATGACCGCTTTGCCGCCGTCCTTCTCGTTCTTGTAGAATTTGATCCCTTCGCCGGTTTTGACATACGGATCATGCCCCTCGGTGTAACGGTACCGGGTCTCCTTGCCGTTCACGACCGGCCAGCGCAAGCCCCGCGACGTGGTATAAGCTTCGTAGGGGGCCAGATCTTTTCCATGTCCTTCACCGAACTTGCGGTACTCCTCCCAGATCTCCTTTTCGACGTACGTATAGGGGAAGAGGTTGCCGTGTCCCAGCCGTTTGGCCAGTTCGATGGTCTGCCACAGGTCGTTCCTGGCTTCACCCGGCGGCTCCACCAGCTTGTACCACTGGTGGGTGCGGCGTTCGGCGTTGCCGAAGACCCCTTCTTTTTCAACCCAGGAAGCGGAGGGGAGGATCACGTCGGCAACTTCGGTGCTTTTGGTCGGGTACATGTCGGATACGATCACGAAACGGCCATCCCCCTTGCGTGCCCCTTTACGGTAGCGGTTCAGGTTCGGCAATGACTGGAACGGGTTGGTTACCTGGGACCAGATGACCTTGATATCGCCACGGTCAAGGGCGCGGAACATCTCGGTGGCATTATAGGTAGGCTTGGCCGGAATTTTTCCGGCAGGGATCCCCCAGATTTTTTCCGCAATAGCGCGGTGTTCAGCATTGGTAACCACCATGTCTGCCGGCAGCCGATGGGTAAAAGTGCCGACCTCACGGGTGGTGCCGCAGGCTGACGGCTGACCGGTCAGCGACATCGGATTTTCTCCCGGTCTGCAGATCTTGCCGGTCAGGAGGTGGACGTTGTAGGCCAGATTGTTGACCCAGGTGCCGCGGGAATGCTGGTTGAAACCCATCGTCCAGAGCGAGTTGACCTTGCGGCTCTTGTCGGCGTAAAGACGCGCCATTTCAACGATGGTGGCAGCCGGCACTCCCGACAGTTTGGCAACATATTCCGGGGTGTAGGTTTTGAGGAATTCCTTGTATTCGTCAAAAGATATCGGCTTCGGGTCGTCGGCAAACTTGAACTTATCCTCCAGGCCGTACCCGATGTTAGTCTTCCCTTTTTTGAAGACGACATGGTCATTGATGAATTTGTCGTCGTACAGTTTTTCCTTGACGATGACGTGGGCGATCGCATTCAGGAGCGCGAGGTCGGTTTGGGGGTTGAACTTGATGTACTTGTCAGCCATCTGGGAGGTGCGGGTGTGGCGGGTGCCGAAATCGATGATCTTGACGTTGGGGTTTTTCAGGCGATTGTCAAGCAGCCGGGAGAAAAGTACCGGATGGCACTCGGCCATGTTGGCGCCCCACAGAAAGTAGGTATCGCCCAGATCAAGATCGTCATAACATCCCATCGGTTCGTCGGAGGCAAAGGTAGTCATAAAGCCGGTGACAGCCGAAGCCATACAGAGCCGGGCGTTCACCTCGATATTGTTGGTGCCGATTCCCCCCTTGAAGAGCTTGCTGGCGGCATACCCCTCAAAAACGGTCCATTGGCCGGATCCGTAGATTGCAACCGAATCGGGACCATGCTTTTCGATGGCCTCCTTGAATTTGCCGGCGATAAGGGTCATGGCCTCTTCCCAGGAGGACTCGACCATCTTGTTCCCTTTGCGGATCAACGGCTTGGTCAGGCGGTCCTTTCCATACAGGATCTTGGAGAGAAAGTAGCCCTTGATACAGTTGAGTCCCCTGTTGACCGGTGCCTCGGGGTCACCCTTGGTGGCGACTATTTTTCCGTCCCTGACTCCGACCAGCACTCCGCACCCGGTGCCGCAGAAGCGGCAGGGGGCCTTACCCCATTTAATCCCGCTGTCGTCCGCCTCAGATGCCTTCGGCTTCAATACGGCTGCCCCGGCAGCTGCGAATGCCGCGGCTGCTGCAGTGGCCTTTAGAAAGTCCCGTCTGGAAAGTCCCATGTCTTCCTCCTGGTATGTCGTCGTGATACGAAAAAACAGCCTCAAGGCTGCCCGGCATTAGGCATCTTCGAAATTATGATAGGCCAGCTGCACGGTGACAACGTCTTCAACGTCGTGGAGCTGCGACACAGTGTCGACCTCGTCTTGCACCGTGTCGGCTTCGACAACGGCCACTATCTGGCCGTCCGGCAGCACACCATGTACTTCAACGCCTTCAAATGCCGCAATCCGGAGCGCCACGGCATCGGCACGGCCATCAAGGCAGCGGACTACAATTCCTGAAACCGGCATATCAATCTCCTCAACTGTCCGTACATAATACGTTGCTGTGCCAAGAGTACCATCGTTTAGAGGATGTACAACCAGCGGCGTAATGAAATAACCGCATGCAGTATTGCCGGAATCGGTTTTAACATGTTAAAGTCAAATAAAATTGACGAAAGTCAATTTCCTGCCGTTTATAATTTTCCAATGTGTTCGTTGACCGCTTGATCCAAGTTTGTGGCCACTTTCCGCTTGACCTTTTTGTCTGGAATGATAAAGTGGACACAAATAGTCTTGTTTGATTGTCAGGAGGATATGTCATGGCACTGGAAGGGGAAAAGGCTCCGGACTTCTCGCTGGAGGGGAGTGACGGCGGTCAGCACAGTTTGAAACAGTACGCCGGAAAAACGGTCGTACTGTATTTCTACCCGAAGGACAGCACGCCCGGCTGTACCAAAGAGGCGTGTGGTTTTCGCGATAACTACAAGGAGCTGACAGAGAGAGGTATCGTGGTTCTGGGTGTCAGCAAGGACAGTATGTCTTCACATGGCAAGTTTATTGCCAACTACAGACTGCCGTTTGTGCTGCTGAGTGATCCGGGCTGCACCATGATGCAGGCGTACGAGGCTTTCGGAGAGAAGGTCGCCTGCGGCAGGAAAACGACCGGAACGATTCGTTCGACTGTGGTCATCGGCCCGGACGGGGTAGTGAAAAAGCAGTGGGCAAAGGTGTCCAAAGCAGAGCAGCACCCGGATCAGGTGCTGGCGTATCTGCGTGGCTGAGCCCGTGCCTGATTCCGAAGCTGTTGTTGTCGGGGATACGAGACGTGCCGTATTATTATTACTCAGGAGGCTCACCGAACATGAAATTTGTCACTCTTGATGAAATCGTTACATTCGCAATTGAGCGTGAAGACACCGCCTATAAGCTTTACAAACGGGCGGCGGAACTTTCCACCAGCATCGCTGCAAAAAAGATGTTCGAGGAACTGGCCCAGGAAGAGGCTACCCACAAGGAAGTCTTTGCCCGAATTGATGAGGACAAGGCGGAAAATCACAAACTCTGCACCCTTCCCGAAGCAAGTATCGCCAAATATCTGGTCGAAGTCCCCTTTCGTGAGAACATGAGTTACGCTGAAATTCTGGCCAACGCCCTCAAAACGGAGGAGAATGCCTACCAGCTTTACAAAGCCGCCGCAGGCATGACTGATGAACCGAAGTTGCAAAAAGTTTTGATGAATTTTGCTGATGTCGAACTGGGGCATCGCCGCAGACTCGAAGCAATTTATGACGAGCGGGTTCTGACAGAAGGGTGAAGCCGGATGCACTGCCGTTTGAAGCTGAACAGGCAAGCCGCGAGCTAGCCTGTCAAGGTGCCAGGCAGACCCTGTTCCTGCCGGTCTGCTTGGCGTCGTACATCGCCTGATCAGCACGGTGCAGCAGGGTTTCCTGGGTGTCCCCCCGCCTGAACACACTGGCACCGATACTGGCTGTAATGATGAAATTATTCTTGTTATATGTCACCGGTGTCGATGCCAGTTTCACCCGGATGCGTTCTGCTAAATCTGCAGCGCCCTCAATAGTGGTTTCAGGAAGTGCAATCGCAAATTCTTCTCCGCCAATCCTGCCGAAAAAATCATTTTTCCTTAGTTCGGAGGACCGGAGCACTGCTGCCACGGTCCTCAGCGCCTCATCTCCCGCTGCGTGGCCTCGGGAGTCATTGACTGACTTGAAGTGGTCCAGGTCAAGCATCAGCAGGCTGAACGTTCGGTTGTAGCGCCGGACGCGCTCTACTTCGCTGTTCAACAGTTCCAGGAAATAGCCGCGGTTGTTGATGCCGGTCAAAGGGTCGGTGCGCAGCAGTTTGATCAGATCCTGTTCTCGCTGTTGCAGGGTGCGCATCGACTCATCGAGTTGCTGTACCATGCTGTTGAAGGCATCGGAAAATTCACCGAGAAAGTTGACTCGCTGAGAAAGATCCCCTGAAGCGATTGTTTTGGTCTGCCACGTCAGGTGGCGCAGGGCCGCCTGAAAAATCTTCATTGTCCCGGGCACGAAGCCGCTCTTTTGTATCGAATAGTTTAAGTTGCCGGAGGCAGCCGCTAAAATGGCATTTCGAACATCCCAAAGGGTTTCATAAAGGTCGGCAAAACCTTCCACAGCCAAGAGGTCGTCCGGCGGCTCTGCTGGAGCCGATCGGTCCGTTATCAGGTTGTGCAGCAGTATCATTGCTCTGCTTAATTCAGCGGTACACTCTTTGTCGGTATGGTTCATACTTCGATCCGGAACTCAGCGCCGCCTTCAATGTTGCAGGCGGTCAGATGGCCTTTCATGTTATGTTCAATTATCACTTTGGACATGTAGAGACCAATGCCGGTGCCTTTGCCCGGTGCACGGGTAGTAAAATAAGGGTCAAAAATCTTCGGCAGGATATCATCCGCAATGCCTCCACAATTGTCCCGGATATACACAACCGAACTCCCGTTTTCACTGGTGACCCGGATTTGGATGCGCGGTGCGGCGACAGCGCGTTCGAAGCAGGCTTCGCTGAAATTGGAAAGTATATTGAGCAGAACCTGTGCATACTCGCTCTGGTAACCGGTGGTGGTGACACTCTCATCATCTTCGATCTCTATCTGAATGCCATGGCTCTTCAGTGTAGCGGAAACGAACTCAAGGGCAAGGTGGACCGCTTTACTGACAACGAAGACGCTTTTTTGTTTGTCTTCGCGGAAAAAATTGCGGAAGTCGTCGATGGTGCGTGACATATACATGATGATATCCATCGCTTTACCGATTTCCTGCTCCATTTCGTCACGCGTTATGGTGCCGGCGTCGTACGAAAAAAGCAGATTCTGGATGATCAGAGCTATGTTATTGAGCGGCTGCCGCCACTGGTGGGCGATGTTGTTAATCATCTCGCCCATGGCCGCCAGACGCGCCTGCTGAATCAGAGTCTGATCCTTGTGCCGCAGTTCGGCGACCGTCAGATTAATGCGCTCTTCCAGTGAGCGATTCAAGCGCTCGAGTTCATCTTGTGCCGCCTCGCGCTCTGCAACCTCCTCTTCCAGTTCCTCAGTCTGTTCGAAGAGTTCATGTTCCATCTGTTTGCGTTCGGTAATGTCCTGATTGCTGCCACGCCACCCCCAGGGGAGACCGTCCGTGGTGAAAACCTGCTGACACGCGTGCCCGATCCAGCGAATGTTACCGTTCCTGCACTTGATTCGCATCTCGACCGGCAGTATTTGTCCGGACGGTCCGCGTTCGTGGGTATGAGTGCGGAACAGTTCGCGGTCTTCAGGATGAATAATCCGGTAGATCAGTTCACGATCGCTGTTGAAATCTTCAGCAGTATATCCGGTCAATTCCAGAACAGATGGCGACATATACAGGAAGGAATCATCCGGCAGTCGCCAATATTCCCAGTTTGAGGCATAATCAGCGACAATTCTCAGATGCGATTCGTTTTCCTGCAGTGACTCCTGCGCTTTTTGTCGTTCGGCTATTTCCCGCTCCAACTCGGCTGTCCGCTCATTAACCCTGTCTTCCAACCCCTCATTCAGGGAGCGAACCTCATCCTCGGCCCGCCTTCGTATCGCAACCTCGTTTCTGAGCTGGGCCGTCTGTTTGGCGACCCTGCGGGTAAGTGTCCTGTTCCAGATCACAACCGCAGTAAACAGGACGACAACAACCGCTGCCACAGCTGCGCCGATGAACATCTTGCCAGGTCGCCAGCCCGGAGATACCGGGAGCCAGCGATTCAGCACCCCCTGTCGTTCCTCCAGGGTGATGGCGGCAATGCCCTTGTTC